>SKTL01000051.1 GCA_007122555.1 Thermomicrobiaceae bacterium
CCATCGCCAACACCGGACGAAACGTCCGGCTGCTGGTCACCGGTGGCCGCAGCTGTGTCTCGGGCTTGGAGTCGTGTGCTCATCATGCTGCAACTACGACCCAGCCGCCTGCGATGTCACATCCGCTGCCGACGCCCCGACCGGGCTTGTGGCGTGGCTACGTGGCGAGGCCCGCGGCGTTGTGGCCGCGGGCCTCTGGGGGACGTTCAGTTAGCCGTCGGAGCCGTTGTTGCCCTGCTCGTTGCTGGCGCTGTCGTCCCAGTCGTCGGCGGTGTCCCAGCCGGGGCGGGGCGGGTCCGGGTAGTCGGTCCCGCCGTCGTCCACGCCAAGGGACCTGCTCAGGATGCCCACGTGCATCACCTCCTTCCGGGCTGAGGGTGCGACCACCTGACCGGCGGTCTTCCCCTGCTACGACACCCACACATCCGATGTCACACCGCCGACCGCTCGACGCCTTGGCCGGCTTCTGGCAAGGTGCAAAGGTCGGAGTAGTGCAGGTGACAGCACCAGACAGCATCGAGGCCGCCGCGACCGAGCTCTGGCGGGCCAAGGACCATGCCGGGGTGTGGGACCGCTGGCGGGATCTTGAGGCAGCAGCCCGCGAGGCAATCACCGCGGGAGTGGAACCTGACGGGCTGGTCGACCTGCTCGCCGCGGCGGGCCACCAGTTCGATGGCACGGACCTTGCCGGATGGCGCAACACCATCGTCGAGAGGACCCTTGGTAGCAAACACGGGTTCGTGGACGACTGTGTATGGGGGGTGAGCGGCGGGGTCCGGCGCGGGGAGGCCTTCGGGGTCTACGAACTGAAAGACAGCGGGCATCTAGAGCGGGTGCTGGTCGAGCTACGCCCCGCTGACGGTGACCCTTCGGGCGTGCAAGGCTGTTTCGAGCCGTACCCTGACGCGGCCGGGGAGGTCCAGCAAAGCCTCGAGATGGGGGTTGCGGCCGGGCTCGGATGGGTCGGTCGCCACCTCGCCTGGGCCCTACCAGAACAGGTCGGGTCGGATCCCGCAGCCTGGCAGGTGCGGGTCTACCTCGGCGGCTACTGCTGGCCGGGCCCCGCCTCAACGGTGCCGTCGTTTGTCGTCACAAGCCGTGAGGGGCAGCTGGCCGGTCCTTCGCTGGGCCTGGCGGTCGCGCTGGCCACGACCGCAGCGTTCCTACCCCGATGGGCGAGCGCCGCCCGGCGCAGCAACGTCTACGTCACCGGCGCCATAAGCCGCGATGGCCAGGTCGAAGCCGTGGGCAGCATCCCCGAGAAGTCAGACCTAGCGCTGTGGCTACAAGACGACACCCTCCTGCTGCCGAAGGACAACAAGCAGGCGGTCAAAAAGGCCCTTCGCCAGATCGGCGACCCACAGCTCCGCAAACAACTGCACCTGGTCGACCACCTCGATGACGCTGTCGACCACCTCTTCCCCCTGCTCGGCCCACTCCAACCCGACCAGGCGCTGGCCGAGCCGCTGTCGCTGGCCGCAGATCTCGTGCCGGGCCTTGACATGGCCGGCTGGCTGGACAGCCTGCGCGAACTGGACCCCGTGTCCGTCTCCGTTTCGGGGGCTGCGCCCCAGCCGCTGCTGGACGGGTTGTGCGAGGCCTTCGAGCCGGACACGGCAGACGGTCGGGACCCGGTCGTGGAGTTGGTCGGTGCCGGCGGGACCGGCAAGACCACCGCGTTGACCTGGCTGTTCGACCACGCCTACCGCGGCCAGCTCGCAGCTCCGCTCGATCTGGTGCCCGTCTACCTCGACGCGGCCGGCAAGGACAACCACCACGCACCCTCCCTGGCTAACCAGGACCGACACAAAGAGGCCATCGCCGAACGTCTCGGCGTCGAGGTCACCGAAGCCCAGGACATCGCAGCCACGGTGGGGCTGCTGGTGCTCATCGACGCCACCAACGAGGCAGATCCCGACCTGCTGTTTGACAGGCAGGGACCGTTGCACAAGCTCACCACCTGGCTGACCAACCATGGGACACGAAGCCGGATCGTTGTCGCGGGACGTCCCCAACCCCACGAGCGGCTGCTCATCCACGATCCCTCAGAGACGTGGCACCAGCTTGAGGTCCGACCCCTCGACAGAACGACCGCGGCCCACCTGCTGCGACAGTGGTCGACTCCCGACGACGGTCGCGTCGAACCGCTGCTCGACGCCGTCGGTGAGCTGGCCCGCACCCCACTGATCCTGCGCCTGCTCGCCAGGATGCTGCAAGCCCCCACCGACGACGAGCCGCTGCCCGACCACCCGACCCGTGCAGTGATCTACCGGTGGACGATCGAGAGCTGGATCCGTCACGACCGCGCCCGCAAGGCCTGGCAGATACCCACCGGCGGCCTGTGGGACGCCTGGATACAAGGCGCTAAGTGGCTGGACCAGTCCCGTGAAGATGCGATCTTCCAGTTCGCACAACACACCATCGGCGTCATCGCCGCATGGTCCGTTGAGAGCGGCGGGGAGCTACGCAAGCAGGAAGCCATCGACATCGTCGGGCAGGAGATCGCGACAGGACTCCTGACCTCACCGGCGGAGCCTCCCACCTCAGGCGACATCGTCGAACGCCTGCTCGCGAACCATCCGCTGGTCCGCTGGAGCGATACGAACGTCACCTTCCTCCACCACAGCATCGCCGAGTACTACGCCGCGGAGCGGCTGCTTGCAGCCGGGCAGCTTGCCCCACTCAGCAGCAGATGGGTTGACGTGCTCGCTCTGCAAGCCGCGCTCGACCCAGACGCTCTGGGCAAGCTGGCAGCCAAGCTCACCAGCCCCGACGACTGCGAGGTGGCAGCCCCGGTCCTGGCGCGAAGCGAACACCCAGCTGCACTCACAGCTCTCACCCAAGCACTCTCCAACCCCGACAACAAGCCGAACGTGCGAGTGGCGGCGGCCCTGGCGTTGAAAGGGACCAAGGATGCCCCGGCGCTCAAGGCCCTGACAGGCGCACTCTCGTCTGACCCCGAGTCGAGGGTGCGCCGAGCGGCGGCCGAGGCGTTGGCAGGGACGGAGGATGCAGCGGCACTGGAGGCCCTCACAGCCGCGCTCTCAGAACGTGTTTCAGATGGGGTCATTCAGCATGTTGAGGTTGCCATGGGCGGCGTCCTGGTGCGGGGGCGAGCCGTCGGGTCATGATGCCGATCATGCTCCACTTGATGAACGCTTCGG
>SKTL01000370.1 GCA_007122555.1 Thermomicrobiaceae bacterium
GTAATGCGGATAAGTGCAGTTATCCGCATTATCATTGATCTATCCTCAGAAGCCGTCCTCTTCCGCTACCCCGCGATCATCCCTGGTGAGGACTGCGCCGCTCGTGCGAACGCGCTGCACGAGCCTGTCCAGGCGACGTCGCCAGGCGATCGTTAGTGCTCCATCGGCGAAGGCTCCATGACACCGTGCGCCGCCCATTTGTCTGACTCCGGCGCCGCGGCTCCGTCGAACCCATCGCGGCGGAGATTCAATCGGTCCGGTCGTCGAACCCCATCCGCCAGGCAGGTTCTGCGCGACTTGCCGAACGTAGCGTCAGGTTATGTCCACTATGAAGTTCGATTGTGGCGGCATGGTCGAGTATGTCCGGTTATACTAACGGGCGGATTGATGATGATCGATTGAACAACGCCGAGCGAGCAATCGAAAGGCAGTAAATCATTGGCTACTGATGTCAAACGCACCGTTCGTGGCGGTACCGCGCTCGTCAAGTCGCTGGAAGCAAACGGGATCCGGACCGTGTTCGGGATTCCAGGCGTTCACACGCTTGACGCCTATGACGCCCTGATTGACAGCGATTACGTAGAGACAATCCTGCCCCGTCATGAGCAGGGAGCCGGATTCATGGCCGACGGTTACTATCGGGCGTCGGGGCAGCCGGGCGTTGCGCTGATTGTCACCGGTCCGGGTGTGACCAACGTCGCGACTGCGGTTGGCGAGGCATTTGCGGACTCCTCCAAGGTCCTGGTTATTGCGACGAATCTCGAGCGTGAATACCTAGACTCTCTTGAGGGCAATCTCCACGAGCTCAGGGATCAGATGGGCGTAATGAAGCCGATCACGAAGTGGTCTCATCGCGTGATGTCCGCCCAGGAGCTCCCGGGCGCAATCGCAGAGGCGCTTCATCAGCTTGACGTCGGACGCCCGCGGCCAGTGTATCTGGAAATCCCCCTCGATGTGCTGGCGGAAGAGTGCGAGATCGACGAGTATCCAGTTGCCAAACCCCACAGGCATGATCCGCAGGCGGACGCGATCAGGGCCGCGGGCGATCTGATTCGATCGGGCGGAAAACTCCTGCTCTTCGCCGGCGGCGGAACGGTCAGCGAGGATGCGTCCGCAGCGCTGACCGAGTTTGCGGAGCTGACTGGCGCGGCGGTGTTCACGTCGCTGATGGGCAAGGGATCCATCCCGGAAGACCATCCGCGTGCGCTCGGGGCGTTTGGCTATCGCTGGTCCCCGGATTCTCCCATCGTTCCATTCATGGAAGGCAGCGATACCTGCCTGGCGATCGGCACAGGCCTCGGTCTCCGGACGACGGCTGCCGGCTCGATGCCGTTGCCCGGCAAGCTTATCCACGTTGACCTTGACGACGCGGAGTTCAATAAGCGCTATGAGGCTAATGTCGCCATCCAGGCCGACAGCACAGCTGCTCTCCGCGCATTGATCGACGACATCAAGCAAAACGGCGGCCCGTCTGCACGGTGGGATGATGCTGAGATTGCCGCCGGACGCGATGCGAACTTCAAACCGGCCGACGAACGTGCGGCCCGGTACCTTCCATACTTGCACGCGCTGAGAAAGGCGATGCCTCGGGACGGCGTCATCGTGAACGACATGACGATGATGTCTTACGAGGCCGCCCGCTATTTTCCGGTGTACGGACCGCGAACGTATACCTTCCCGCGCGGTTTCGGGACGCTCGGGTCATCGCTCCCCACCGCGATCGGCGCGAAGGTCGCTCGCCCGGATCGAGATGTGGTTTCGATCAACGGTGATGGCGGCGTTCAGTTCACGCTGACCGAGCTCGGCGCCGCCGTGCATCACAAGATTCCGGTTCCGTTCGTCATTTTCAACGACAGCACGCATACCGCGGTCAAGGCTGCCCAGCAACGAACCTATCCGGGACGCTTCATCGATGTTGATCTGGTTAACCCAGATTATGTCAAAATCGCCGATGCATACGGGATCCCTGGAATGCGAGCAGAATCTCCTGAGCAACTGGCGGACATGCTGAAAGAAGCGCTCAAGGGTAGCACGCCGGTCATCATTGATGTCCCGATCAACCTGGAGCGATACTAGGTGGCCAGTACGGTGAAATCACCCCTGATCGTTACCGGGCGGTTGCCGGTCGTTCGTTTTCGATCGTTGTTGCGTTCGGACCTGGTTCATGGAGTCACGACCAGGACCGCGGAACTGCCGCTCAACGGCAATATGAGTTTCATGGTCGGCGATGCACCGGATGAGGTCCGGATCAATCGACACGCCTGGGCTGATGCGATCGGCTATCAGGCTGATCGTCTTGTCCTGGGGCGCCAGATTCACGAGACGTCGGTCGTTCCGGTTGACGAGTCCCACGCGGGAAGCGGCGCCGATTCAGTTGAAACCTCGATCAGGCGCGTCGACGGGTTGATGACCGATACCCCGGAGTTACCGATCGGTGTCATGGCGGCTGATTGTGTGCCGATTCTGATGTATGACCCGGTTGTCGGAGCGATCGCGGCGGTCCATGCCGGATGGCGAGGCTCCATCGACGGGATCGCCGCCCGGGCGGTTGAATCGATGCGCGAGCAATACGGAAGTGATCCCGGCGACTTGCAGGTCTGTCTGGGACCATCGATATGCTCTTCCTGCTATCAGGTTGGCGAAGAAGTTGTCGATCGCTGGCGTGGGGGCCCCTATCGCCGTTTGGCCGATCCCGTGTCGGTTACGAGTGAGGGGCTGTATTTCGACCTTCGTGCGGCGAATCGGGGTTTGCTGACCGGGTCCGGTGTTCCGGATTCGTCGATTGAGATCAGCGACATCTGCACGAAGTGCTCGAATGGCTCGATGTTCTCTCGACGCGGACTTGGGGCGAGGACCGGACTCTTCACCTCGGTTATCATGCTCCAGCGCGATCAAGGCGGAAAGCAGGGCTCCCGGCAATGAGTATTGCGACGAATCTGATGGCGATACAGGATCGCGTCTCCGAGGCGGCGGCCCGAAGCGGACGCACGACCGCGGACATCCAGCTGGTCGCCGTTACCAAGACGGTTGATCGAGACATGATCGAGGCCGCGTATGCGGCAGGTTTGCGGCACTTCGGGGAGAATCGCGTACAGGACATGCGTGACAAGTTCGAAGTCTCGGTAGGCCCGGACTGCGTTGTGCACTTGA
>SKTL01000280.1 GCA_007122555.1 Thermomicrobiaceae bacterium
TGGACCCCGCCCGCATCTGTCTGGACCCCGGGATCGGTTTTGGCAAGACGCATCAACATAACCTGACGCTGCTGGCGGCATGCGCACGCTACCACAACCTTGGCTGCCCGCTGCTAGTCGGCCCTTCGCGAAAAGGATTCATCGGCCAGGTGCTGGGCGACAAGCCCCGGAGCCGCACGTCGGGCACCCTGGGCGTCTGTCTGGCGCTGGCCCAGCGGGGCGTTCAGGTGTTGCGAGTTCACGACGTGGGGGCGGTCCGCGAGGCGTTGCTGCTGTTCGAAGCTGCGGGAGGCTTGGCTCCGCTCGGCGGTCGCTGGCCCTTTCTCCGCTTCTCCGACTAATAGGCCAAACCCACCGCGTCGTGGGCAAAGTCCTCTTCGATCCGGTATTCGTAGAAGTGCTTGGCAATGTGCTGGGAAAGGACCATGACGAACATCTCGCGAAAGCGAGCCTCGCTCATCTCGGTCGAGTGCCGGGCACTGTTTCGGGGGAAAGTGAAGTCGGGAATGCTCTTGCGAAACACGACCCGGCCTTCGTCGTTCATGTCATACACCGACACAATCAGGTCCGCACGCCCCTTGTACAGCGTCATTCCCTCATGCAGGCGAACCGAGTCCAGATCGATCGCCAGAACTTTGTCCGCCGCGACCCCCCGGCCAATCTCGCGATAGTCCAGTTGGTCCCAGTCGTTCTGGTCAATCCAATCGGCGATCTCCTCCTGCGGCACGATCTGGATCTTCTTGACGTTTTGGTTCAGAATCAACCCCACCGCCCGCTCGACCAGACGTGACATGGAGTGGGGGCCGACCGTGGAAGCGTTTGCCACGCTGACAATCGCCACACGCTGCTCGGCCAGGCCCGAATACTCGGCAGGTAGTTTGTGCCCCCCGTGGATCCAGTACAATAGATTCGAGGTGAAAGCCGTACATCCTTGGGAAGCGAGCAGCACGAAGATAACGAGTGCAAGCAACCAGCGGGGCGGTGTTCGTGAGCCAGCGTGATCCATTTCAACATCCGTGTCGCATTGCCGAGGGTGGCGGGAGGAGAGCGAAGCGAACAACGCATTTCCAGGGAGGCAACGATAGCGGCCGACCGGATCGGTGACAAGAGCGATTCCGGGAATGGGACCGATTGCCGGATTCGAGCACGCAGTTTGGCCGAAGAGGCCTTCACGAAAACGCGGCGGTTTCGGAGTTCCCGACCCAGATGGGCGGTTAAGGGTGAGCGTCAAGGCGTTCGCAATGGCCGAACAAAGAGAACGACCGCGATACAGTTCGTTGCAGTTGTATCCACTTGCCCTATCGTGGGTAAGTGTACTTGCACACTCCAGCCAGTTTTCTTGAGCAAATTCATCGTAATACGGTATTCGAAGGTCCCCTAGAGTAGCTCCCACTGTTTTGGGTGAAATGAACGCAACCTGCTGAAAATAAAGGGGTTAGAACCAAAACCCCACTTTTGTTTCCCTCCTGTCCGGCCCTCTTGATTTATGGCTTGCTCGGGGCAAAATGTCAGCACGGAGAAAAGTGGGGCGCAACCAGTCGCCGAGGATTCCTTTCAGTTTTGGAGTTTTGCATGACCGATCCAGTCGCTTTTTCGGGTGGAACAGCCCGACTGATCCTGCCGGAAAAAGAGCTCGAACTTCCGATCGTCATCGGCACCGAAAACGAACATGCGGTGGACATCACCAAGTTGCGTGGCGAAACGGGCTATATTACCTTAGATGAGGGGTACCGCAACACCGGGTCGGTGGAGTCCCGCATCAGTTTTATTGATGGCGAGAAGGGTATCCTGCGGTACCGTGGGATACCGATCGAGCAATTGGCGGAGAATTCCACGTTTATCGAAACGGCGCTGCTGTTGATTTACGGGGATTTGCCAACCGCCGATCATCTGGCACGCTTTCGTGATCTGCTGACAGAACACGAAATGATTCACGAGGGGATGCGTCATTCGTTCCAGGGTTTCCCCCCCAAAGCTCCGCCGATGGCCATCCTGTCATCCATGATCAACACGATGTCCTGCTACAGCTTGGATGTGATGCAGATGGAGGACGAACAGACATTCGAGTATGCGGCAGCGCGGTTGATTTCGAAGATCCGCACGGTTGCGGCGGCAGCCTACCGGACGTCCCAGGGGGAACCGATCATGTATCCGAACCCCCAACTGAGCTATTGCAACAATTTTCTCCACATGATGTTCTCGTTGCCGCACAAGTCGTACGAGCCGGACCCGGACATTCTGAAGGCTCTGAGTTTGTTTTTGATCCTGCATGCGGATCACGAGCAGAACTGTTCGGCGTCGACCGTGCGCATGGTCGGTTCGTCGGGAGCGAATCTGTTCGCCTCGTGCGCCGCGGGCGTGTGCGCGTTGTGGGGGCCTCTGCACGGGGGGGCCAACGTGGCGGTCGTCGAACAGCTGATCAAGATCCAGAAATCGGGAACCAGCATTGCCGACCTGATCGAACGGGTCAAGCGGAAGGAAGAGCGCTTGTTTGGTTTCGGGCACGGGGTCTACCGCAGCTACGATCCGCGGGCCCAGATCTTACGAGAGCACACCCCTCGCGTGTTGGCAAAGCTCGGGCGACACGATCCCCTGCTGGATATTGCGCAACGGCTGGAAGAAGTGGCGTTGAGCGATGATTACTTCATCAGCCGGAACCTGTACCCCAACGTTGACTTTTACTCGGGCGTCCTGTTAAGGGCGATGGGGATCCCGGTGAACATGTACACCGTGATGTTTGCGATCGGGCGGATGCCCGGGTGGATCGCCCAATGGAAGGAGGTCCATGACAACCACAGCCGGATCTACCGACCGCGTCAGGTTTACACCGGCCCCCCGTTGCGGGACTATCAGCCGGTCGAGCAACGCAGCTGAGTTGGAGGGGCAAACGAGGGACGGCCGGGGAAAGGCCGTCCCGACGTGCGCTTTGCGAACCAACTGCGGCGGCACCGGAAGGCCCGATGACTGACGAAGCTGGCCGGTCCGCCGCCGTCTGCCAAGCCAAACGGCAGACCGGAGCGAAAACGGCGTTCCGCTTGCTCGTGCCACGTGACGCTCGGTTTTCCCGCGGGCATGGTCGATGGGGCTGCCCCGGCTACCACCCGATTTCCATCTGACCAACGATGTCGCGCGCCA
>SKTL01000393.1 GCA_007122555.1 Thermomicrobiaceae bacterium
AGGGTCAGTCCACAGACCAGCCAGGCGGCAGCGGTGAGCCAGTTCGGCGCGATGCCTGATTAGTAGCGTTCGATAGCCTGCCTGACCAGTATCCAGGAGCAGCGAATACCCCCGGCGACCGATTATTCGGTTCCGGGGGGTATTTCTGTCAGCTTGAATTGGAACGAGTGCGGATGGGGACGTTCGACACAGCTTCCGCTCGCGATCGCTGCTAACCGTCTCGATTGTCTTCCCTGAAAAATCCGACAATACTGTCCGCTGAGGACGTGGCGCTACTCTGGTCGAGAATCTCGATGAAGTTGATACGCGTCCAGGGGTAGATCAGCGTGTCAACCCCCTCGGCGACCATCGAGAGCGGTTTTCCGTCCCGTCGACGAGGGTTCTTCGCGACCAGGCAGTTATCTTTCGGATCAGGAAGATCCTCCAGCTCGGCCAGAACTGATTCTTCGTTCAGGACGTGGATTATCACCCGAACTGCCACGAAACCTCACTTTCCGTCGCTCGGGCCAATAGCGGGACCGAGACACTCTTGCATGACTACAGACGCAGACCGTAGATATGTCTGTCCAGACTCCCGACAACGACGATTCCTTCGCCAATCGCCGGTGTTGACGTAACAGGGCCGCCGATCCGGTAGCGCCAGACCGTTTCGCCATCGCGCAGGTTCAGGCAATGGACGTATCCGTCGATCGTGCCGACATAGCCATACCCGCTATAGATCGAGATCGAGGAGGTGATCTGATTTGCGATCTGACTGCGCCAGATTTCGGCGCCATCGTCCACCGTGACGGCGTAGATTGCTCCGTCCGAGGAGCCGACATAGGCTACCCCGCCAAGTACTCGAGGACTCGACAGCACTGGTCGCTGTGTTCGCACTTGCCATTTGATATGTCCGGTCTCGAAGGAGAGCCCGTAGATTGACCCGTCTGCGTTGCCAATGACAACGGTGCCGGCATCAACCGCCGGTGACGACAGGATCCGATCCCCGAGCTGGCTTCGCCAGGCCACCCGGCCGTCTTCCGCGGCCATTCGATAGACCGCTCCATCGTCCGATCCGACCACGACAGCGTCCTGATACACCGATGGCGAGGATCTGACCGCTCCCCACGTTCGTTGCCGCCACGTGAGTTGACCGTTGTTCTTGTCGAGACAGTAACAGTATCCGTCATCAGCGCCAAAGATTAGCGCGTCGTTGATACCGGCTGCCGAAGAGCGTATCGGCATCGCCGCACGGAACGACCATTCCATGCGACCGTTCGCCGCGCGGAGGCGGTACATGTTCTGATCTTCCGACCCGACGTATACCGAATCCTCGATCGCAATTGGACGGGCGACGACGCCGCGCTGGCATCGAAATCGCCAGGCTATTGAGCCGTCAGCATGAGAGATTGCGTAGACGTGTCCGTCGTAGGAGCCAATGTATGCCCGTCTGTTGGTAATCGCCGCGCTTCCCCGAACTTCGTCCCCGGTCTGCACGGTCCAGACGATCCGCTCGCGAACCGGCAGCGTTCCATCCGGGAGAGGAGTCGATGATTGTTGCGGCCCCGCTTGCTTGACATGATCGATGAACGTCGTCCCCGGTCTCAGCGAGAGAGCCGTCCGGTCGATGCGGTTGTTGTCCGACTCCGACGAGGTCTCGATCGTCACTGCTCCAGCCGGACGTTGCTCCTGATTCGGTTGATCGTAAGAATGATCGGGCCGGAGTTCCTGCAACGCCGCGGCCATCGCGTGCGCTGTCGGGAACCGATCAGGCGCCGAATAAGCGAGCGCGCGACTGAGAATCGCCTCGAATTCAGGCGAGAAGTCCGGGTTGCTGTCACGCGCAGGGCGCTGTTCGAAGGTGAACGGCGTTTCTGTTCGCGGATCGATTCGTGTTGCAAGATGATGGAGTGTCGCCCCGAGCGCATACAAATCGCCACGAGGTTCAGCGATCCCTCGATACTGCTCCGGCGGCGCATAGCCCTCGGTGCCGATCATCGTTCCTTTCTGAAGCGGTTGAAACGTTCGGGCGATCCCGAAGTCGATCAGCGATAGCTTTCCGTCCGGACGAAGCATGATATTCGACGGTTTTAGATCCCGGAACACAATCGGCTCCGGTTCGTGGTCGTGCAGATACGCCAGCACTTCGAGGATCTGCAACGCCCAGTCGACCAGCGTGTGTTCAGGAAGGAAATCGGTCGACTGCTCAATGATCGATTCGAGATTCTCCCCTTCGATGAACTCCAGGACCAGATAGACAAGCCCGCCGTCTGCAAAGAAATCGAAGATTTTCGGGATTGCCTGATGGCTGAGTGTCGCCAGCATCGCCGCTTCCTGTTCGAAATTGGCGATCCGCAGTACGCGCGTATGATCGTCCGGGGCGGCCACATGCATCTCTTTGATTGCGCAGAGGCGCTCCACGTGGTGAAAGCGGAGGTCGCGGGCGAGGTAGACCGTACTCATTCCGCCACGGCCGGCAATTCGCAGAATCTCGTAGCGATTCTCGAGAATTGTCCCCTGACTCAGGAGTGTTGTTGCTGGCCGGCGAGTCGGTTCCATAATAAACCTGTGTCTGCCTCATGTCGTAAGATCGATCGTCGATCCAGACCGGAGTGCGCGCCTGAAACGGGCAACTTGCGAAGATTCGCTGAGAAGAGTATACGAGACCTCCACCCGGCTCATGGAGGCTTCCGTATCACCCAAAAGTTTCGGAAATACCGGTCTGGGGAATGTATAATCGCAGATGCACGACGGCCATGCGGAGGCGCCGCGAACGGCTAGTGGAGGATACGTGGAGCGAACCGAACAGCCAGAGCATTCGCAGGGCCCGCAAATGGATCCACAACCTCACATTTCTGCAGAACCCGAGACGGCGCAGGATAGTATCGACACAGGTGATCGCGAAGAGAAGCGTGATCACAAAGCAACCGCGTGGGAAATCATCGAGACGATTCTTCTTGCGCTGCTGATCTTTCTGATGGTGCGCGGGGTCGTCATCAACTTCCGCGTCGACGGCAACAGCATGCAGCCGACTCTCTCCCACGCCGAAATGCTGGTGATTAACCGACGGGCGTACACGAGTTTCGACCTGAACGCCGTGCTGAGCGCGCTGCCTGGCGTCGATCGACAGGGTGAAGATCGCCGCTATATCTTCA
>SKTL01000012.1 GCA_007122555.1 Thermomicrobiaceae bacterium
TCGGTTCCCAGACGGGATCGCCTTCGCGCGGCTGGTCGAACAGGTCTGACATCAGGATCTCCCTCAATACTCGCTCATGCTGCTTCGCGTTGCGGGATGACCGGCCGAAACGCACAGACGTACGCTCCGAATCACGACCGTGATTCGGGATCAAATCTCGCCTGCAGGAATCCCATAGCGATCCCCATTGCAATTCCGAGCATCATCCAGACCGGGATGTTCTCATTTATTGCGCCGACGCCAAGGCCGACGACGGCCCCAACTGACGCCCACATCAGGAGTTGATTACGTGTCATGTCTCCGATTGATTGATACTGATCGCGGGGCCGCTCGCGGCTCGCGCGTTTCTTACTCAGTCAATCGTAGCGTACCATCATCGTTGTAGACGAAGCTGGGACCCCATGCAATCTCCCACGGGTAGCCATCGGGATCCGCAAAATAGCCGGAGTAGCCGCCCCAGTGCCGGTCGACGGGCGGGGTCAGAATGAGCGCCCCTGCCGCTCGCGCCGTCTCCATCATCTGATCGACCTCTGCCTTCGTTCGGTAATTCTGCGCCAGGGTGATTCCGCCGAAACCGAGCCCTCTTGTCGATGGCAGTCCGGTCTCTTCAGCCAGGTCGTCATAGGCATACAGCGCCAGTTTCGCTCCCGGCAGATCGAAGAAGACGATTTCGTCGCTGGAGTCAGGTGTAGCGGACCATCCCAGTCCTTGTTCATAGAATGCTCTCGACCGCTCCAGGTTTTCGACGCCAAGTGTCACAATGGAAATCGGAGTAGTCACGCGCGCGGCCCTTTCATATATCGAACATTTGTTCGTTGCGTCAGGTTATCCTAACCTCTGGTCGGAAAGAAATCAACCGGCCTGTCACGCTCGGGGAGTCAGACGTTGCCTTGTCGCAGGATCTCCTCGATCCACTCCTGATGCATATCGAAGTGACCGGCGGTATTGCCGAAGACCCAGAAGAGGACCGGCTGACTGATATTCAACTCGGGGTCGTTCGACGCGTAGTCAGAGTACGGTCGATTGAGGTCTTCCCAACTAATTGAGGATAGATACTCCACCATGGCCTGGTGCTCAGCGTGAAAGACCCGCAAGACATCGTCCAGGGAACGATCTCTGTTCTTCTCGAAGATGATCGCGTTCATCCCATCGGCGTCTAGCTCATGGAACTGTTGCTCCGTCAGTTCCAATCCCTCGTGCCGAGGTTTCCCCTGCAGCAGATATCGAATCCCCCGTTCCCAGACCGCCATATGATAGAGATGGTCCTTGACCGACCAGCCACCATTATCCCTGAGTTCGGTCAGCTCGTGATTGCTGCGATCATTGATGACTGACTCGAGCGATTGCCGGGCATCAGCAATAACGTGCAGAAAGCCCTTCATGTCGGTCGGGTAATGACCCTCGCGCACATCCTGCATCGTAGTCCTCAAATCCGTTGCACCAGATAATGCGTCCGTTACCCGGTGCAACGAAAGAGGCAGAATCATGTGAAATGGATAATCATGTGAAGATGGATCAGCTGACCCCCTATCCCACGAATTGGAGCAGAGGTCAGCGGACCAGAACCGAGCCTGCTAGAACGGCTCGAACGTCTGCGGCGATAACTCGTCGACGTCCCGGTTGGCCCAGTCGCCAGCGCCCATCTCGGCCCACATCCGGCGTCCGGCAAACTGCAGATCTGCATTCGCTTTCTCGACATCAACGTGCAGCACCTTGCCGTTTTGCTGAACCCACTCGCCGTCGATCATCACGTCGACCAGGTCTTCGGTCTGCGCGTTGTAGACGATGTTCTTGATCGGATCCCGAAGCGGGACCATGAACATCGATTCAGCATCCCAGAAGAGAAGATCCGCCTTCGCTCCGGGTGCGATCCTGCCCAGATCATCCCGGTGCAGCATCTTCGCCCCGTTGATCGTCGCGGCGTTGAAGACATCAGCTGCGGTCGATCGCTCAGCATCCCGGCTCATCATCTTCCCGATGACGGCGGTCCAGCGGAGCCCTTCGATCATCGATTGCGGCGAGGTGTCCGTCCCGAGCGTCATATTTACCCCGGCATCGATGTAGTCCGGAAACGACTCCATCGCAATCCCGCGCCGGGCAAACACCCAGACACAATGGGCGACAGACGCTCCGTGTCGGGCCAGAATGCTCAGATCGTCTCCCTGGAACTGCACCCATGAGTGCCCGGCGGGCATGATCGCGTGCCCCAGAATGTTCCACTCGGAAAGGAAGTCGATCGACTCCAGCCATTCGATCGGCGTCAGCCCGTGGCGTTTTGTCATCTCGTCGAACTCGAAGACCGACTGCGACACGTGCAGAGCCAGCGGAACCTGCATCGAATCCGAGGCCTCGCGCGATTTCCGGAGAAGATCTTCGGTGCAGGTATCGACCTGCGCAGGGGAGAGGAAGCCCTTGATCCGACCGTTCGCCCGGCCATCCACCCGCTCGATGAACTCGACGGCCTTCTTGAAACCGGCCTCACCGGCCTCGATGTCCCAGTCGTACTCGACCTTCTTCCCGTCCCGGGTCAGCCAGCGACCGGACTTGTACATGTCGGCGATGTATATCCGCATCCCGGCTTTCTCGGCGGCGTCGGCCACGTAATCGCCGATTCCGCCCAGCTCCATAACGGTCGTCGTTCCAGTGCGGACAAGCTCGGCCATCGAGTAATCGACACACGCTTCGGAGCCCTCGCGATCCTGGGCGGCGCCACGGACCGGCAACATCTCCACCAGTCCGGTCATCGAAAACTGTCTGCGACCGCGGTCTTCAATGAACGACTTGTCCAGCGGAGACCCGGCCAGATGCGTATGGGAATTAATGAAGCCCGGCGTGACAACACGATTCGTCGCGTCGATGATCTGATCAACCTGGCCATCGAAGTCCTTGCCGACGTGAATGATCTCGTTGCCCTCGATAACGATGCATCCATCTTCCAGCAGCCGGTGCTCGCCATCCCTGAATCCGACAATCATCCGGGCATTGATGCGTTTGCGCTCAGTCACAACAGGCTCCTCTCAAGCGACGCAAAACGGACGTAGATCGAATAGCATGTCGCCTATCGGCTGTCAATCAGGACAGATTATGTAGCATAAGGTGGACAGCACGCTGTATAGTCAGAGCTGACCTCA
>SKTL01000518.1 GCA_007122555.1 Thermomicrobiaceae bacterium
ACCTGTTCCCAGGTCTTTCCGAGTTCGTCGCCCTCCGGCAAGGGGCGAAGTTTCAGGTATCCGGCTCGCTCACCGTCGAAAACAATCGTCGGGGTGCCGAACACGCCGTACTTCGAGACGCCTTCTTCGTGGTCAACCCCGACCTGGTCGATGGTTGCCGCCTCAAAATCCTTCTTGAACTGGTCCATATCGAGGCCGGCCGCCTCGGCGGCTTCGAAAATTGTATCCTGTGTCGCCAGCTCTTTACGGTCGACATGGCGAGCTGTGAGCAGGTTCAGATGGAAACGCTCAAAGGCGTCTTTGCCCTGTTTGCGGGCAGCTTCAGCGCCCCGGAATGCCCAGCGACTCCGCATTGGATAACTCGCGGGCTGCTCCCAGATCTTGAAGCCTTCTCCTTCATTGGAGTTGATCTGTTCCAGCGAGAGATAACGCCACTCGACGTCCATCTCATCGCCTTCGAGTTCCTGAGCCTTCTGCAACAAGACCGCTGCAGTATAGACGTATGGTCACGCGTAGTCGTACCAGATCTCTACTCGCGTGGCCTGACCCATGTACTGGACTCCTTCCGTGCACTCCCGATACGCCCGTCAATTGGATTATCGCAACGTTTACGCCTCTGTGCGCAGATTGCCATGCTTCTGCCTGAATCGTACAACGTCCCGGCGCTGTGGAAACTTCCAGTGATGTCAGGAAACAGGGAGAGACATCCAGGCAGTGCGGACCTGAGCGCGGGTTTCGTCAGTCGAACCGCTGTTGTCTATCACAACGTCGGCTTTTCGGATTTTCTCGCTCTGCGCCGGCTGAGACTCAATACGTTGACGCGCTTCCTGCTCAGTGAGCCTGTTGCGCTCCATGAGACGGTCAAGCTGCGCGGCGGGATTGCAGGAGACGGTCCAGGTCTGATGGCAATGGTCCGCCAGACCGGCTTCGAAGAGTTTGATTGCATCGATGACGACGACCGAAGCAGTTGACGCGCTGGCCCGTCGCAGAATCTCGCGTACGGTGGGAGGGTGCGTAATGCGTTCGAGTTGCGCCAGGGCCTCGGGATCACCGAAGACGATGCTGCCGAGCGCAGGCCTGTTGAGCGAGCCGTCGGGCTGCAGTATGGCTGCGCCAAAGTGCGCGACGATTTTGCGGAGCACATCGGAACCGGGCTGCATCAGATCGTGGGCGACATGATCGGCATCGATCACGTCGGCCCCCAGATCGGCGAGCATCGACGAAACCAGAGACTTGCCACAGGCGATATTCCCGGTGATTCCGAGCAGGAAGGGGCCGGCTTCAGGCATTCCGGACCGCCTCGCTCTTCTCCTTCAGTTCCTCAGTTAGCACGGCCCATTCTTCATAGATCGTTTCCAGGTGTTCCTGAGTTGCCTCATACTCAGCGCCTGCTGATGAGATGCGCTCCACGTTACCGGACTCGGACGCGGTGGCGAGTTCATCAGTCAACGCGTTGAGCTGCTCTTCGAGGCGGGAGATCTCACGTTCCATTTCTTTGACCTTTTTCTCGGTCTGGCGAATCTCCTTATCTGAGGGTCTGAAACGCGGCGAGCCGGATTTCTTCCCGTTGGATGCGTTGCGGCTTCCTTCCGGCTCCTGTCTCGGCGCCGGTTGCGCCTCGGCCGCTGACGCCGCGGACTTGCGGCGGGCGTAGTCGCTGTAGTTGCCGACATGGACCGAGACGCGTCCGTCTTCGATTACCCAGATCTTCGTTGCGATTACATCGATGAAATACCGGTCGTGCGAAACGAACAGAATTGTCCCGTCATAGGCGGCAAGCAGCATTTCCAGCGCTTCACGAGACTCGATATCAAGGTGGTTCGTCGGCTCGTCCAGGATAAGGAAGTTGGCCTCTTCAAGCGTTAGCTTCGCCAGCGCCAGGCGAGACCGTTCTCCTCCGCTGAGCGCGTATACCGGTTTGAAGACGTCGTCATCACTGAAGAGGTACCTGCCTAGCAGATTTCTGGCGTCCCCCGCTTCCATCGGGCGGGCTTCCCGGATGGTGTCGAGGACGGTCAGCGACGTATCCAGACCCTCGTGCCCCTGAGCGTAGTAGGCCGGCTTCACGTTGGTTCCGAAGCTGAACGCGCCGTCAAGCGCCGGAATCTCGCCGAGAATGGTTCGGAGAAACGTCGTTTTACCGCCGCCGTTCGGGCCGGCCAGGCTGATCCGGTCTCCACGCTCGATCTGCAGTTCGTCCGTCCTGACCAGAACGGTGTTCTGCTCGCCGGGTGTTGACGCCCGATAGCCGATTGTCAGTGGTTTGGTGCTTAACACAATGCGGCCGCTGCGGGCGGCAGCGGGGAGGCTCGCCTTGAGCGCCTTCTGCTCTTCCGGCTTCGGAATACGCTCCATCCGGGCGAGCCGGGTTTCCCGGCCCTGCGCTTCTTTGGTGCGCTGGCCCGCCTTGTACTTGCGGATGAACTCTTCCGTGCGCTTGATGTATTCCTGTTGAGCCTCGTACTCGGCCATCCATCGATCGCGGCGCTCCTTCCGGAGTTTCACGAACCTGTTGTATGGGGCTGGATAGTCCTCCAAGCGGCCGAAGTTCATGTCCAGGGTCCGGGTAGTCACTCGATCAAGGAAGTAACGATCGTGCGAGACAACGAGAAACGCCCGGTTCCAGGAGCGCAGAAACTCCTCGAGCCATTCGAGGGCGTGCAGGTCGAGATGGTTTGTCGGCTCGTCGAGGAGCAGGAGATCGGGGTCGCCGAGCAGCGCCTGCGCCAGCGCGAGTCGTGTCTTCTGCCCGCCGCTGAGATGTCGCGCCTTCCAGGAGAACTCTTCTTCGCTGAATCCGAGGCCTGACAACACCTGGTCGGTCCGGTGATCAACTTCATAACCGCCCAGGAACTCGAACTTCTCCGTGAGCTTTCCGTAACGGTGCATGAGCCGGTCAAGCTCCTGGCCCGAGGCGTTGACCATCTCGTCCTGTACGGTTTCGATCTCTTGTTCGATCTCGCGAACGCGATCAAATGCTTCGAGCGCTGCTTCGCGAATGGTCTGGTCTCCGGTGAAGGTCGCTTCCTGAGCGAGATAGGTGATGCGCAGGTCCGTCTTCGTAACAATGCGCCCGGAATCCGGCTCTTCCAGCCCGGCAACCATTCGCATCAGGGTGCTCTTGCCGCT
>SKTL01000448.1 GCA_007122555.1 Thermomicrobiaceae bacterium
CGACACGAACACCCCGCCCTGGTGGGGCAGGACGGGGTGTCGCGAGGGGGAAGGTGGATACGAGCGTCAGGGGCCATCGGGGAGGATCGCCGCCGGACGGCTCGCGCTAGTCATCAACATCATCCTGGTAGATCTCTTCTCCCCGCTGCAGACGCATCGCGGTCCGCGCCGTCTGCAGCATCGCCCGCGGTGTCGGCGAGTGCGCCGCGAGATAGCGCGCCACCCCGACCAGGACCCGGTTCGCGGCGTCGGCTCGCTCTGGCCGGAGCTCGTGGACCAACGCGACCCCGGCTTCCAGCATCTGATAACTGTGGAACTCGGCATCTTCCCGCAACAGCATGTGACCGAGCGTCGCAATCAATGGCGCTGGGTCGTGTCCAAGACTCAGATAGCGATGGACCGTCAACGCAGACTCATTGACTTGTTGCTCCCGATTCAGATGGTCCTGCAGACGGTCGAGTAGTTCCCCAGCGCCGGTCGGTTCCCGATCGGCGTTCCGGTTCTCAGGCAATCTTGCGGACGGCATGTTCAGGAATCGATCGAGATAGATTCTTGACGCGCCATGCAGGATTCCGCGAGCCAGTTCCGGTGATGGCGACCGCTTTAATCCCTGGTGGACAGCATTACAGTACGTGAACGTGTGCAGAACGCTGATCCAGTCCGCGAACTCGTTGCTGGTGTGGAACTTCGCGACGCGCAGCGCCGCCGCGTAGCTGAGCGTCTGGCTGATACTGGTCAGCGGCGCCCCGGACTCCATCGCGGCGACGATCTCCCGCATGATCGCTTCGGGATCGTCACCCAGCAGAACGTCGGCAAACTCGTCAAACCGATCCCACTCGCCGGATCCCTGTCGCTCGAACAGTTCCGGCAGACGCTCATAGATCGGCTCCATCATCGAAATGAGATCCACGGGATGTCGCCAGGCGTTAATCTCCTCACTCCGTCTGGCCATCGCCACGACCGGAGTCAGCGATGGCAACACGGTCGCACTCTGATCCCAGCCGATGCTATCCAGCATCTCGGTCGCCTTGTTGATGAAATCGAGCGTGTGACCGCCATCAAGATAGACGTGGTCGGTCGCGGCGGCGAAGAGCATGTCCGCCAGTTGCTCAGGGGTCGCTCCCGCCTCGATCGAGCTGAGAAGTGCGCGCTCGGCGCCGTCCCGATCCCGAACCTCGATGAACTGCCGGAACCAGCTCTTGACTCGCCCGAGCGGAACATCAACCTGCGGCAGCGGGTCTAGCTGAAAGCGCGGCGGCTCACCAGCGCATTCCTCGGCGACGTTGACGGCGCCGTGATAGAGGCCAAGCACCTGATCGTCCCGGTTGAGCTGATCGAGCAGGTTGTTCATTGCGGTGAGAATCGTCATTCCAGAACGCCAGCCGGCATCCCGATAGGCGGCGCCAAAATCGGAGATGACCTGGACAATGTCTTCCCGCGGTGCGCCGGCTTCAAACAACCCCAGCACCGACTTGACCATCACCAGGTTGATGTCCTGCTCCAGCCCGTCCCGCAAACGCTCTTTCTGCCGGGCGACGATGTCGATCGGCCGCGGACGGGGATTGACGTACACCACGCCATCCTCGAGGACCGTGTCGTAGGATCGGACGTCGTCCGCCCAGGGATCGAACGTCCCGCCGCTTGCGAGATCGAACCGGGCGTGATGCCAGTGACAGGTGAGAATGCCATCGCAGACGCTCCCCTGATGGAGCGGGAAGCCCATGTGCGGGCAGCGGTTGTCGACCGCAAAAAACTCGCCGTCAGATTGAAACACCACAATGCCGTGCCGCCCGCCGGAAACCACCTTCGGGCCGGCCAGTTCATCGGCCCTGCCGACCTTGACCAGTTGCTGCGTATCGACTGCCATCGGATCGTCCTCTCAACGAGCGCGAATGAAGCTTCGATCACCGTGTGGAGACATGATAGTCAGCTGGGGTTCGCACGCCATCCGAAGAATGTCGTAGTTTCATGGGCTATTCGACTCGCGAACCGTACAGCTTAGTCGCTCGGGCGCCGCTGGACGTTGAAAAACAGCTTGCGTTCGCGCACGACCACGATCGTCGCAGTCACAAGGTACAGCAGGAGGAGATAGACCATCGCCGAGCGCTCGCCCCCTGCTTCGAGCTCGACTGGAGGGAAGAGATTCAGCGACGTATTGATCGTCGTGTGCAAGAGCAGCGCGCTGAAGAGGTTCAGACTTGTGCGCAGGTACGCCCACGTGAAGAGCATACTGAACGCGACCGTGAGCGGCAGGAACACCGCGAACGACATGTGCTCCTGGCTTACCCCGGTCATGAAGAACAGGGGCAAGTGCCACACCCCCCAGATGAGACCCAGCGCCAGACTCGCCATGAACGGACTCTGGAACTCCAGCAGGCGAGGCAGGGCGAATCCTCGCCAGCCAAACTCTTCCTGCACCGAACCGCCAAGAAAGAACATGAAGAGGAACACTGGAACGATGAGCAGCGGCTGTTCGAGCAACGAGAGATCGGGCTGGTAGTCGTGAAACGAACTGCTCAACCAGACAGCCACTCCACCCAGTGCAACGGGAACGACAATCAGCAACAGCCACCACGTCGCCCTCATGCGCAGGTCGAACCCGGAACGTAACAAGCGCTTCGCCGCGGTCCAGCCACCGGTGCGATAGGTAAGCACGAACGCGGCGACCAGCGGCCCGTGAGCGCCGATCCCGATCCAGGCGATATTCGGCCCGGGAAGCGAGAAACTGGAAACGGCGTCCAGGACTGGCGCTGACCAGATGAGCCAGGTGAACGCGAACGTGATCAGAAAGAAGTGCAGCAGTGGCGTCCGAACTGCGGGCTCGCTGGGTTGCATGGCGCGCTCATCCCCGTAGAACTGATAGCAGTGCGCTCCCACCGTCCAGTATCGCAAACGCTACCTTTTTCGGGAACAATGACTTTCGCTGCTACGCGACCCGCACTGGTTGCGCCTCGTCCTGATAATGCGTCCGGTAGAGTTCCGCGTAGCGACCATCCCGCGCCAGGAGATCAGCATGCGCGCCGCGTTCAACGATATGCCCCTGCTCCAGCACCAGGATCTGATCGGCATTCCGAATTGTTGACAACCGATGGGCAATGACGAGCGACGTGCGCCCGACCAGC
>SKTL01000337.1 GCA_007122555.1 Thermomicrobiaceae bacterium
GACAGCTTGTTCCCTGGCTCGGTCGTGAACCTCACTCGACTATCGCGGCGAGGATGCTTCGCCTGACCCTTCCCGTCCAGCTCCTGGCCCACGGCGCCTTCGCCATGGCGGACGCGTTCATGCTCAACCACCGGCTGATCAGGCCGTGGCTGGTGCGATATCTGCATCGATCCGGCTATCAGGTCTTTTGCTGGACCGTCAACGATCCGGATACGTTCCGGTGGCTCGAGCACGCCGGAGTTGACGGCATTGCGACGGATCATCCGGAGCGGATTCGTCAGTTGCGGCAAGAGCGATAGTCGGGACTATGGAACCTTCTCCCGGGAAAAGGCGTCATCCCCTCAACACCTGAGAGGAGGATGATGAATGGTCCGTGGTGTTCTTCTGGTTATCGTGAGCGGTCTGGCGATGATTCTTGCCGGTTGCGGCGATGTGAACGGCGACGATGCATTGCCAGGCGACAGCTCGGATGCTTCGCAGGCAAATGACGGGGATGACGCCCACGAATCAGACCTGATAAATGACACACCGGAGATTTCAGACGGCGCTGACGTGGATGACGGCGACCCTGAAAGACTGTTCGGTGAGGAAATCGGTAGCTACGATTCCCGCCCGATTATGCCCTGGTACATGCACCCACCGGTGTTCCACGTTGCGACTGATAAGGATGAGCTGGAGACCGGGTGGGAAATGTATCAGCTGGAGGGTGATCTCCCGGATGTTGACTGGGACCAACACGAAGTCGTGCTCGCTGGATTGAGCGAGTCCGGTTCATGCCCGTGGAAGTTCGAAGGGTTTTCGGTGGAGTATGACGAGTTGATCGGCCATCTCGACTACGACATCAATTACCGCGATGACGACATGGTCGATTGCACTGCCGATGACAACCCCCGGACGCATGCGATTCGGGTAGATGCCGGAACGATACCGGCGGACGAACCGATTGTCCGGCTGGCGCACACACAGTTCGACTCGTACCCGATGAGGACGGACACTCGTGATATCCCCCTGAAACCAATTGATGCGACGAAGCACGACTACCCATTCGAGGTCTGGAGCAGTGAGTCGCTCGGAAATCTGGATCACGATTCACAGGACCGGGTGCTGGAGTGGGCTGAGGTCATCGCCATTGATGAAAGATCAATCGCGCTGCGGTTCGGATTCAATGACCGTTCGATGGCGCCGGACATTGAAGACCCGAACGAGTTTGAACTGCTGCTACCAGATCCCTCGTACGTATCGGTCAGAGTCGGAATGACGATACACGATGCCTCGTTTGCGTTTGATCCGCCGGAGAATCCGGAGGTATACACCGCTCCATACCGGGAAATTGCGGTAGCAGGTCGTGATTTTCATCAGATCATGGCGCGTCCGATGCTGATGGTGAATCCGCATCTTAGCAATGTTGACGAAGTCAGTAGCGTTCAGGTCGCGATCCCGCTACAGGGACATGAAAGTGAATACGAATGGGATGTTTCCTTCTCTGAAGAGGAGACCGCGATAGAGCTTGTCATCATGAAGGTCGGCGAAAGCGACGCCAGTGATTCGCCGGCTGGCCGTATTACGATGGACTTAAGGCGTTGACCTGGATTAAACGATAAAGGACGGGCGTGGGTGGCGCCCGTCCGGTATGGTGGTGGGTTCTGGCTCACCAGGTGTGTGACTCCTGGATGCGCCGGGTACCCATGATGGGTCGTCGATTAACTTGCAATTCCCGGGCCACCACAATGACAGTCAATAACAAGATCGCGGGGAATTAGCGGTTAGCGGCAATCCGTTCGCCCAGACGTCCGGCGACTTCTTCCAGCAGCACTCGATCGTCGTTGCCGAACGCGCCGATTTCATCACCGTCGACGTCGATTTCCCCGAGAACTTCTCCGCCGTGCATAATCGGTACGACGACCTCGGACTTGGTGTGGCCAAAGCACTGCAGATAGCGATCATCCTTGCTGACGTCGTCGACGACAATTGATTCCGCGTGCTTGGCCGCATAGCCGCACAGGCCGTAGCCGATGGGGATTCTGACGTGCTCTGTCGCTTCCGGGCCTCTCCAGGCGTCAAGCACCAGCTCGTCTCCCTCGACAAGATAGACGCCGACCCAGGCGTGCCAGGGGAGCTCGGTATTCAGAATCTCACAGACGTCTTCGTTGAGCTGCTTCGGATCATCAGTCTTCTGGAAAAGGTCGTCAAATCGCTTTCGGGCGCGGGCAAATGCTTCTGTTTGCGTGTTACTTGCCATGGACAGCCTCCACTTTTCTCGATGCCGGCGAGACGTGAATAACGGAGAAGGTCTCCGCGCACGCATAAACCTAACATGTTTTCAGAACAGTACGCAGGCCCCCAGTTGTTCGGGAATGATTCTCCGGGTGCACTCCAGCCGCTGCCAGAATTTGCGCCCGCCTCCGGTCAGTGCGGTGGAGCCTCGCCGTAGCGCCATGTGTAATAGTGACGGCCGACATTGCCCATCTCCAGGCGCCAGCCAGGATCGTTTTCTGGCGTGAATGTCAAGACACGTCGCTGGAACGCCTGCGTCAGGACCCACATCGGTTCTCCATCGACGTTAGTGTAGACCCAGTAGGGATCTGTAACTGGATGGCCGACAGCGTAGAGCCATTCATAATGATCGGCTGTAGAGATCCATTCCCAGAAGACGTCCGCAATGTTGAAACCCGTTTCATCGTCGTAATGGCCGTACCGGACTCCGTTCGGCACGGCTTCGTCATTGTGGAGCACGCCGTTTGCCGTGATCCAGGTCGTGACGTCGTCTCCGGTACGATCGGGCTCACGATGCCCATCGTTCATGGCCGAATGTTGCCGGAAACTGGCGTAGGTTGGCGCGTCGGGGTTGTTTGCGAGGTTGTCTCCGGCGATCGCAATCTGAGCGGGCTCTCGCTCTTCAAACTCCTGATGACCGTGTTGAATAACACCGCGGATCATATCCCGGACCAGGAGCCCGTTGGTGACATACCACGGGGACGAGATGTCGGCGTCCGGGTTGTTGATCTCCATGCGGCTCTTGTCGAAATAGGCAACCTCGCGCTCACCGCCGGGCGAGTCGGCGTATGTCTCGTTGCGCATGAGGAATGTGTCCGGCCCCCAGAGCCAGGAGCGATCGACGC
>SKTL01000496.1 GCA_007122555.1 Thermomicrobiaceae bacterium
CGACGATGCCCGGAACGACGCTCTTGAACGACTGGAAGCGGCTGGAGCGACTGTCGAAACCGACGACGATGACATCGTCACGCACGACCCGTTCGGTATCGAGATTAGACTTCGATGCTAGTCCGCCGGAGCTATCTCTGGTTCGAACACCCGAACGCCGATTGGCTGGACTTCCCGCTCGAACGTGCTGACCACGTTCGCACCGGCGAAAATGCCCAGCGCCTTAAGCGTCGTTGACCCGGTGTTAGTAAAGCCGTGTTCAACCATGGCGGGAATAAACACGAACCCGTGAGCCGAGAGACTCGCGCTTTCCTCGCCAATCTGACCCTCGCCGGACCCTTCCAGCAGAACGACGATCTCATCCTGGCTGTCGGTATGAACGGGAAGCGACTCACCCGGGTCGAGCTCGAAGTAGACCGCTCCGAGTGATTCGACCTCCGGCACGCCCATTAGCGGGAACTGGCCCCGCCAGCGCGGCCCCTGTTCGCCTTCATACCAGGCATCCATCATCTCGAGCTGATCGAGTTGAACCGCTAACATGACGCAACTCCTTTCTCCGGAGGGCACGCAGCCAACATACCGGGTGAACACTCGTGTATACTGATTGCAGACAGTGTACACTGGCGCCGGGCAAGTGTCAATATCAATAAACGATCCTGTTCATTGAAAGTAGATCATGGCACGGAAGTACGAACTCAAAAAGCGCGCGAAGAAACAGGAAGAAACGCGCCAGAAGATCGTCGAGGCCATCATGGACCTGCATGAAGAGGTCGGACCGGCCAGCACCACGATCAAAGGCGTGGCGGAACGCGCCGGTGTTCAGCGGCTTACCGTCTACCGTCATTTCCCCGACGAACGTTCGATGTTCGAGGCATGCGGCGCTCGCTTCATGGAGAAGAACCCACCACCGGATCCATCGCCCTGGATGCAGATCGACGATCCCCTCGCGCGAACCAGAACCGGGATCGGGGAGCTGTATGACTACTATTCCCGAACCGAGCGCATGAACGCGAACGTTCTCCGGGACGCGCAGAAGATGCCGGAACTCGCCGCGGTGGTGGAGCCGATTGAACAGACGATGCACCAGTACGCCCTCATCCTCATTGAACCGTGGGACGTGGCGGAACAAGACCAGCACTACCTGCAGGCGGCGACGGTCCACGCAATCCTGTTCACCACCTGGCAGTCTCTGATTCGAGAGCAGCGAATGGATCAGGCTGACGCGGTCGAGCTGATGGTCCGGATCATATCCTGCCTGGCGTCCTGCGAATGACCCTGAAACGGATTTTCAGAGGTATCAACTTGTGTTACGCTGTGTGACAGTGTGTGACCGGATAGAATCTCCCAGCGGAGGTTTCGAAATATGGCGAGAAAACACTTGTCAGTGCGGCTTGATCAAGCTGTACTTGATCGGCTTGATGCGGAGAGCCAACGCGTTGGAGTGAGTCGATCGCAACTGGCGACCACGCTCCTGGATGAAGGTCTCCGCATGCAACGCCACCCCGGAATCGTTTTTCGGCCTGGACCAACTGGTCGGCGACCGGCGCTGATAGACGGGCCTGATCTGTGGGAAGTAGTCAGCGTCTTCAGGAATCTGGGGGATGCAGGCGAGCAGCGAGTCAAACGCACAGCCGAGATCGGCAACCTTGAATCGACTCAGGTTCGCACCGCCCTGCGCTACTACGCGGAATTCCAGGCGGAAGTCGACTCATGGATAGAGCGTGTCGAGAAAGAGTCGGCAAGCGCTGAGGAAGAGTGGCTTCAGGAGCAGGACATGCTGAGTCGATGAAACTGCTGCTTGATGAGATGTTGTCGCCCCGAATCGCTGTAGAGTTGAGACAACGTGGTTACGATGTTATCGCGGTGGCAGAATCAGCACACTTGCGGCGCCTGCCAGACGATGACCTGTTCGAGCTCGCAATACGAGAGCATCGATGTGTCGTCAGCCGCAACATCGCGGATTTCCGAAGGCTCGCAATCGCGACGCTCCACGCTGCGCAAACGCACCCGGGCCTGATTCTCGTCAGCAATCGTCGATTTCCGGATGGCGACCCGCACTCACCTGGAAGAATCACCGCGAAGCTCACCGAGTTGTTAACGTCAAAAAGATCTCTGGCGAGTGAAGAACACTGGCTGGGATAGGGCACATTGAATCGTTTCCTTCGAGCCCTGCATGCCGCTACAATTCAGTCTGGCGCTTGTAACTTTTGGGACGGGACCGAAGCATGGTCGATCTCCTGGATACGATATTCCTCGGTTTCATCGCGATCGCCGTCCCGGCGATCATGATCGGCCTGATTCTGCTGATCGCCTATGCTGTCTACCGGGAAGTCAGGGGCGGAGAATAGGGAATCGCTTGAACAAGGAGAACGGCAAGCGCTGGAGATTGATCTCCGCGCTTGCCGTTCACGAGCGCACCTGTACCCTCGCGACGCAGGTTACAACGTCTACTCAGGTTCGATGTCCTGATCCAGGATGACGATCCCGGCCGGCGCCCAGATCATCCCGGACGAATCGGAATCCATATCGGGAACGTACCACTCGGGATCTTCAGAGCTCCGATCCAAGATCATATCCGGACTGAGTGTCAGCCGTCCGAGGAAACCGCCGTTGGAGTCGACCATTCGACCGGAAATCGTCAAGCTGGTCGTTATCTTGGTGCACAACGGGTCCAGACAGCGACCCTGCCCACTGACCTGCCCGCGGAAGTTGATATCAGCGTCTCTGAGTTCACTGATCACCGCCTCGGATGATCCGGACACGCTTACTTCCCGTAACTTCCCATCCACCTGTTGATCAATCGTGAGATCGAGCGTCAAGGTCTGAAGCATGCTGAAATAGGACTCGTTTGCGATGCGTTCTTGATAAAACCCGTTCGCCACGATGCCTGTCGTGTAAGTGCGAATCTTTCGATCGCTCTCTTGGATAATCTCGGTTTGCCCCATTTCGTCCGTATAGCGAACCGAAACATCCCGAGTGGCCGGCGTGCGGCTGTCGGAATCCACCAGGGCGCATTGTCTCTTATCCAGAAGCCTCATGCTTCCGGCGCCATCAGTCTGGAACGTCCATTGCGGGTTGTCGCCATGGGTGTACTCCGCTGAGACCGCAA
>SKTL01000514.1 GCA_007122555.1 Thermomicrobiaceae bacterium
GCGGGGTCATACCGCTGGCGAGCGCCGCGGCGCCGCCTCCTGTGCTGCCGCCCGGAGTCCGGGTCAGATCCCAGGGGTTGTTCGTCGTCCCGTAAACCGGCGAGTTCGCTTGCCAGTCGTTACAGGCGTAGGGCAGGTTCGTCTTGCCAAGGATGATCGCCCCGGCTTCTTTCAGTGATCTCACCAGCGGAGCATCGTGTTCTGGTACACGGTCGGCATGTTCCGGCATTCCGCTCGTCGCCGGAAGGCCGGCCACATCGATCGCTTCCTTGATCGTTACCGGCAAGCCAAGCAACGGAGCATCTTCACCGTCACTCCGGCGTTTATCCGCCCATCTGGCGTCAACTTCGGCCTGATCAAGCCGATCGATGATGACGGCGTTCAGCGTCGGGTTGTGCTGAAAGATCCGCTCCCTCAGCGTCACGATCAGCTCGTGCGAAGACCATCGCCCGCGACGCATTCCATCCAGCATCTCGCCAGCCGATGAGAAACAGATATCGTCCGATTCGCCCATCCAGATAATGTCCCGCCATCAGATGCTCAGGTTACACCACGCTCGTAGAGTGGAAGCGCTTACTGCCCGATCTGCCCACTATGCGCCATCGCCCCGATCGTGAAGAGCGCCAGTCGAGCCGCCGCCATCGTTGTAATCCCGCCGACGTCGTTGTCCGGCACGACTTCGACGAAATCGTAGCCGACGATCCGGCCTTTTCGCGCAACCGCTTCAATTATTCTGATCGCCTGATAATACGTCAGTCCACCGAGCGCCTTCGTGTTCACGCCCGGAGCCAGGGTCGGATCAAGCCCGTCGGCATCGAATGTTATGTAGAACTTCTCTGCGTCCGGGATCTGATCAGCCACCGCCGCCACGCCGCGTTCGTGAATCTCCTCGGCGAGAACGAGCTTCGATCCATACGCCAGAGCGGCATCGACCTCTTCCTGCCGGGCGCTGCCGATTCCCCGGATGCCGAACTGGGCCATTCCAGAGACATACTCGAGCTCCGATGCTCGCCGCATCGGACTGCTCAGCCCTTCGGTGACGCCATTCACCTCGTGGCGCCAGTCGATGTGGGCGTCGAGCTGAACGACCGCCATCGAGCCAACATCATCATAGGCGCGCATGACCGGAATCGGTATCGCGTGATCGCCGCCGAGCACGATCGGGACCGCGCCCGACTTCCGTATCAGACGGATCGCCTCGGTAGTCCGCTGGCTGTTTCCCTCGAAATCGCCGGATTGCATGTAGACATCGCCAAGATCGATGATCCGTACATCTCGACCAGCGAACACCGGACCGCCGAGATCGAAATCGTAGTGAGACAGATACTTCACAAGCCGGCGCGAGGCCGCCCTGATCGCTCCCGGCGCTGGCGCCGATGGCGAACGCATCCCGGCGAGGTCATAGGGAACGCCATACGGCGCCCCGATAATCGCCACATCGGCCTGGAGATCAGTGAGACTCTTTCCGCGCTCTGCGTCGAGAAACGACGGCAAGCCAGATGGGATCGGGCTAATGAGCTGGCTGGTGGGCATTGAGCACCTCCGGACCCTTCGGAAAACGCTGTTCAATGCCATCATCCTAGCATGCATCGTCCCCACGACTGTGACGGTCCGTCTGAGCGCCATCTCTGACTGCCATGGGAACGCGGCAAGCTAGTCGCTGACCGGCTGCGGGGCTGCCTCCAGAGTTTCTTCTTTCGGCGAATCATCCCGACCCCGAACTCTGATCACCGGCTCAACAGCCCGGAGCTCGTCCATCGGAATATGACACCGGATCTGGTGACCATGTCCGGCGTCCTGAAGCGGCGGGAATTCCTGCTCGCAGATCGCGCCGATCTTACGTGGACATCGGGTTTGGAACGGACATCCCGACGGTGGATTCGCCGCGCTTGGAACCGAGCCTTCAAGCCGGATCTTCGTCTGCTCGATGTTCGGATTTGGCAGCGGAATCGCTGACGCCAACGCCTCGGTATACGGATGATACGGCGGCTCGAACACGCTGTCCGTCGGGCCAATCTCCATTACATGGCCGAGGTACATAACCAGAACACGGTGCGAGAGATAACGGACAACGCTCAGGTCGTGCGAAATGAACAGATACGAGTATCCCTGGTCATCCTGCAAGCGTTTGAGCAAGTTGAGCACGGTCGCCTGAACCGAAACGTCGAGTGCTGAGACCGGCTCGTCACAGATGATGACTTCCGGATTCGCAGCGAGCGCGCGGGCAATCGCAACCCGCTGCTTCTCCCCGCCCGACAACTGAGCGGGATAGCGCCAGAGGTACGACTCGTGCAGATTCACGCTCTCCAGAATACTGGTCACTTCTTCTTGCACTCGTCCCCGAAACTCACGGCCCCGAAACAATTTCAGCGGGCGACTGATGATCTCGTGGACCGTATGGGCGGGATTAAGCGAGGAATCCGGATTCTGGAAAACGACTTGCAATTCCTGACGCTGCCGTTTCGACCGCCGCTTGACGCGCGGTTCCAGCGTCGTTCCAGCCAGCCGCATCTCGCCATCGACATCGTCCAGCAAGCCGACGATCGCAGAGGATAACGTCGTCTTGCCGCACCCTGATTCCCCGACGAGCGCCAGTGTTTCCCGGTCGCCAATCTCGAATGACACGCCGTCGACTGCCTTGATGATCCGCTTTTTGGATGTCCACGGGAGAATGCCCAGTGATTGCTCATAATACTTGCGTAGTTCATTGATGCTCAGAACCGGTTCAGCGCCGTCTTCAGCCATGTAGGCATTCCGATCGATGTGAACGTCTTCACGCTTCAGGGAGACCTGGTCGGAGAAGAAACAGCGCGCGTAGTGACCCTCGCGCACCGGATCCAGCGGCGGGTGCTCCTGCGTGCAGATCTCCTGTGCGTAGGTGCACCGCGGGGCGAACGCGCAGCCGCTCGTGTATGAACCCGGTCGGGGCAACTGGCCCGGAATCGGTCGAAGCGCAATGCTCGAACGCGAAACGTCAGGCACGGCGCCCATCAACCCGGTCGTGTAGGGATGCCGCGGAGTCCCGTAAAGTTGAGATACGGGAGCTTCCTCGGCGACTTCACCCGAGTACATCACCACGACCCGGTCCGCCACCCGGGCGATCAC
>SKTL01000209.1 GCA_007122555.1 Thermomicrobiaceae bacterium
CACCCGAGATCGCGGAGGATTTCCAGCTGCTCCACGGTCTCAATGCCCTCGGCCGTGACTTGAAGGTTCATCGCCAGCGAGGCCGCCATGACTGCCCGGACGATATTGCTGTCTTCCTCGTCGACGCCGAGGCCGGCCACAAACGACTTATCAATCTTGATAACGTCAATCGGGAACCGGCGCAGGTAACTCAGGGCTGAGAATCCGGTTCCGAAGTCATCAAGCGCCAGCTGCACGCCGACATCCTTGAGCATCTGGAGCGTTTCAACCGCCGCCGAAGAGTCATTCATCGAAATCCTCTCGGTGATTTCCAGCGTGATCAACGACGGGTCGAAATCGACGGACTGGAGCGTCCGGGTCAGCTCTTCAATGAGCCGCGGGTGCTGATACTGTCCGGGTGACAGGTTCAGACTCAGCCGGAGTGGTTTCCCGTTCGGCATTCGGTGTTGCCACTCCTGGAGCTGGCTCGATGCTTCGCGGATGATCCAGCGACCGAGCGGAAGAATCAAGCCGGATTGCTCGGCAACGGTGATGAAGTCCCCGGGATTCAGAAATCCGCGATCGGGATGATTCCAGCGGACAAGCGCCTCGACGCCGTGGAGATCTCCAGTCACGAGGTCGATGATCGGCTGGTAGTAGACCACGAATTCTTCCCGCGCGATTCCCCGGCGAATCTCGGTCTCCAGCGTCAGCCGCAGCCAGGCGCGGGAGTTCATACTCGGTTCGAAGACCGCATAACGATTCTTGCCGGAGTTCTTCGCTTCGTACATCGCCAGGTCGGCATTGCGCAGAATGTCATCGGAGCTCGACGTTTCAGCGTTTCCGATCGCGATTCCGATACTGGTTGTTGCGAAGACTTCATTGCCATCCAGACTGAACGCTTCATCAAGAACCTGGGCAATTCGCTCCGCGATAGCGATCGCTTCGTCCTCACCGGTGACGTGTTCAAGCATCAGCGTGAACTCGTCGCCGCCAAGGCGAGCGAGCAGATCATCCGAGCGGATGCACGTCTGTACCCGACGAGCCACCTCGATGAGCAGCTGATCCCCCGCGGAATGCCCGAGACTGTCGTTGATGACCTTGAAATCGTCGAGGTCAAAGAAGAGAACGGCAAATGTGTCGCCGAAATGACGCGCGATCTCAAGGCGTTCAGCAAGCCGGTTCTGGAACAGGTTCCGATTCGGCAGGCCCGTCAGCGAATCATGGTAGGCCTGATGGGCGAGCTGGTTCTCCAGCTCCTGATGGACGGTGACATCCTGCGCGACAACATGCACCCCGACAATTTCGTCGTCGACAATAATCGGAATCGTGGTCAGGTTGAGTTCGATCCGATCGCCGGCAGGATCGATGAGCCCGGCCCTGAAATCCTGTGGATATCCCTCATGCGTCTCCTCGAATCGCTCCTGGATGCGTTCTTGATCGTCCTGGGCGACAAGATCGACGAAGAGGATTGTTCCACCGTCATCAAACGTGAAGCCGGTCATATGCTCGAAGGCTCGATTCGCACTGAGCACGCGCCCCACGCGATCGATCGAGAAGACGGCGTCGGGGTGGTTGTGGAAGAGCGACCGGAAGCGCTGCTCACTCTCCTGAATCTGACGCTCAGCCTGCTTCTCCTCTGAGATGTCGTAGGAGAGTCCCTGCCAGTAGCTCGGGTTTCCGTCCATGTCCCGAATGAGCCTGGCGGTATCGCGCAGCCAGCGATAGGAGCCGTCTCGCGCTCGAAGCCGGTACTCCAGAGCAAAGTGCTGATAACCGTCAGTCTGCGTTCTGGCGTCCTGCTTCAGAACACGTTCGTAATCATCCGGATGAATCAGTTCGAGCCAGAATGACGGATTCTCAAGCCATTCTTCGACCGAGTATCCGAGCATTGATTCAACCTGCGGACTGACGTAGGTCAATGCACTGACGTCGTCGGGACGGGCGACGTAGGTCATCGCCGGAATCTGTTCGATCAGCGTGCGGTAGCGCTCTTCCGCCTCACGCAATGCTGCTTCGCGATTCCGGCGTTCAGTCACGTCACGAAAGAACACCGACAAACGGTCTTGCAATGGTGACACCCGCACCTCGAGCCACATATTCAAGAATGGATCATAGTCGGTGACGTTCACGGCCTGATTGGTTTCCATGGCCTCCAGGAACTTCTGATAGAACGGTTCTTCGGGAGGGTCAGGAAACTGATCCCAGAAGTCTGTTCCAACCAGGTCGTCTCGACTTCGACCGGTAATGACTTCAGCCTGACGATTGACGTAGGTAATGCACCAGTCGCGATCGAGCGAAACGAAGCCGTCGCCCATTGTCTCGAGAATCTCGGTAACCCGGGCATTCGATTCCTGAAGCGCCTTTTCGATCTGCCGTCGCGCGGATATGTCCGCCATTGAGACGATAAGCCCGACCTGCCGTTCGTCGTCCGAGAGAATCGGGCTGACGTTGACGATTGCGGCGATTTCGGCTCCATCCTTGTGATAGGTGAACATCTCGCCGGTCCAGCCGCCCTCGCGCGAGACCACCTCGATCGCATCGACTGCCTGATTGAGTCCTCTGCTGCCGGGCGGCAGAAAATCAAGCAGTTTCATTCCGATCGCCTCGGCAGCGCTGTATCCGTACTGCTCCTCGGCCGCACGGTTCCAGTAGATGACCCGGAGATTCTCGTCGGTGGCGCAGACAGCCTGGCCGACGGCATCCAGCATGTCCTTGTGCAGCCGGAGCTGGTCTTCGGTCTGCTTGAGCTCCGAGACATCGGTGTAGACGCCGATAACGCCGACGGTTCCCTGCTCTGCGAGATTGACCGGCGCCAGGCTGACGACCGCCGGGAAGGTTGATCCATCTTTGCGCCGGATCGGGAACTCGCCGGTCCAGGTGTTGCCTGCTTTCACCGCCCGATGCAGCTTCCCGGCTTCTTCTTTCAGGTGAGCAGCAGGAGCAATGTCCCCAATCGGCCGTCCGACAACTTCGCCCGCGGTCCAGCCCAGCGCCTGTTCAGCGCCCTTGCTCCAGTAGGTGATGACCCTGTTCATGTCGGTGGTCACGATCGTCTGGCCAACCGCATCAAGCATAATCTTGTGGAATTCAATCTGGCGCTCGTAGTCTTTCTGATC
>SKTL01000145.1 GCA_007122555.1 Thermomicrobiaceae bacterium
GGTCTGCTCGTGCGTGATGATCGGAAACCCCGCTAGCCAGGCGGCAACGACAGTGGGAACGCTGACGAATCCGCCGGTACTGAAGACGACCGATGGATTCAGACGCCGCAGATGCAGCCGCGCCCGGAGGATCCCGAAGGGTATGCGGATCGCGTCCAGAACGGTGTGCAGGGATACGTATCGACGGAACTTGCCAGTCGGGATCGAGACGAACGGAATGCTTCGGTCCGCAGCGCTCTGTTGCTCGACTCCGGTGGATGAGCCGATCCAGGTCAATTCGACGTCTGCTCTGTTGCGGAGCACATCGGCAACAGCGATCGCAGGCTGAACATGACCGCCAGTTCCGCCACCGGCGATGACAATACGCACGCGCTGATTGCTCATGACGCCTCCCGCCTCTTTCGGTATCGACCGTCATTCTACACCGGTCCTCAATGACATTGACTGGTAGACCGGCGATCCGTTCGGCGGGCTCAGGACAGGCTCTCCGTGTCGTCCAGCCAGGTAGTTCGGGTCCGTATCCGGGGGCAGACGGAGCTGCCCGTCTACCAGCGGTCAATGATTCTGAGAACTTGTCTAGAACTGTCGCGCCGGGACTACAAGCTGTGGCGATCGACGTGCGTGCTAGAATTGCACGTGTTCATTACTCGCCGTGCGTGCCCGCGCGGCCTCGCACGTTGACTCGTCAAATGCAAAGGTTCGAAGATGTCGACTCGTGATACAGAATTGAAAGAGATTGAGCAGCAACTCCGGGATGCGCTCGTTGAGGCCGAGCAGGAGCTCGAGCAGCTGGATGAGCAGGTGCGAGAGTTTGGCGAGACCCTCGAAAGCGCTGAAGGGGCTGATAACCATCCGGGTGACGACTCGGACCGGGTATCGGAACAGGAACGCCTGCTGACGATTCGCGGTCAGCTCTCTGCTCGTCGGGATGACATCGTGCATGCGCTGCAGAAAGTCGATGATGGTGTCTTCGGAGCTTGCGAGCGGTGCGGCAATCAGATTCCATCGGGCCGGCTAGAGGCGCTTCCGTTTGCGCGCTACTGTGTTGACTGTCAGGAAATTGTTGATCGAGACGGAGCAGCAGCTACGTGAGCTCTTATCTCAAGTCACCATCGGTAGCGATTCTGGTGATCGTTGCGACGATCATCGTAGTAGCCGATCAGATCACGAAAGTTATCGCAATCGATGAGCTGGGGCCAGACGCCGGACTTCCAACGGTGAGCGTTATCCCGGGTTTCCTCGACTTCCGGTATGTGGAGAATACCGGCGCTGCATTTGGCATATTTCAGGACAGTACGACCGCGTTGATTTTCGTATCCATCGGCGTGGTGACGTTACTGGCTCTGCTGTTCTGGAAGCTGATTCTCTCCTCCCGGTTACTGGCGTTCGCCTTCGGCCTGCAATTCGGAGGAGCGATCGGGAACCTGATTGACCGTGTCCGTCTGGGCTACGTCGTTGATTTCGTCGATGGTCCCATATTCCCGGTCTGGAACGTTGCCGACGCGGGGATTACCGTCGGGGTAACGCTTCTCGCGGTGGTTTTGCTATTTCTTCCCGACTGGTCGAACCCCGAGCGCCGCGTTTCGCCGGCCGCCGGACCGGAAAGGCTTGATGATCCGGTCGCGGTTCTGCAGGGACGAACAGCAGATGGTTCAGAGCCACGGGAATCTCGAACATGAGTAACGTTGCGCGAGAGTCCGTTCGAATCGTGCTCGATGTCATCGACGATGAGGATGGCGTTCGACTTGATCGCGTCATTTCCGATCGACTGACTGATATGAGTCGATCATACGCCCAGCAGCTGATGAAGTCGGGCGACGTCTTGATCAACGGCGAGGCTGTGAAGCCGGCCCATCGCGTGCGCTGGGGAGACAAGGTTGAGATCCTGCTCCCCCCGGTCGAAGAGCCAGATGATCTTCCACCCGACTATCTCCCGATTCCGATCATTTATGAGGACGATGATCTGCTCGTTTTTGACAAGCCGCCGGGTGTTGTCACGCATCCAGCCCCGGGACACGCCCGCGGGACACTCGTTAACGCATTGCGGGCCATCAGGCCCGATCTTCAGTTCAACAACGAGCGTCTTGGTGTCGTCCACCGCCTGGATAAAGACACCTCCGGGTTGATCGTTGTGGCGAAGAACGAGCGGTCGCGGCTGTTCCTGCTGCAGCAGTGGCAGGAGCGGAAAGTCGTGAAACGCTACACAGCGCTGGTGCACGATGTCATCGAAGAAGAAAAAGGTACGGTCGATGCGCCGATTAGCCGCGATCCGAACAATCGGAAGCGTATGGCGGTGGTGCGCGATGGCCGTCCGGCGGTGAGTCATTTCGATGTTGCGCGACGATTCGCTGATTCGACGCTGGTCGACATTCACATTGAGACCGGCCGAACACATCAGATTCGGGTGCATATGGCGTTTATCGGGCATCCTGTCGTCGGAGACGCAACGTATGGTCGCAAACGGTTCAGCGTTCCGGTTCCTCGCCAGTTCCTGCACGCCGCCTATCTCAAGTTCGACCTTCCAGGCGACCGCGGGCCGCTGGAGCTGGAGACGCCGTTGCCTCCCGACCTGCAGGGGGTACTCGATCAGCTCTCCGAAGGAACCCCCGATGACTGAGGTTTCCGGACAGGAGCACATTCAACGGATGCTCCGAGATGTCGTCGAGCGTTTGAATCCTCGCACTCTGGTTGCAGACGCCCTGGTGCGTTCGGATGACGACCGCTTGCGTATTTCGGGCATATCCCGGGAGATCGACCTTCCCGGAAAACTGTTTGTCGTCGCTGTCGGGAAGGCGTCGATATCAATGGCCGCCGGGGCGATCGACGCGCTGGGAGATCGGCTTTCCGGGGCGGTAGCTGTGACAAAGGGGGGACTACCCCCCTCTGTTGACCCGCCAGAGCGGCTGGAAGTAATCGAAGCTGATCATCCTGTCCCAACGGAGAAGAGCCTCCACGCCGGCAAGCGCGTCCGTGATCTTGTCGCTGATCTGGAAGCGGACGACGTGGTCCTGATGCTCATTTCAGGCGGAGGATCAGCCCTGATCGAAGATCTGGTTGACGGTGTCACGATCGATGATCTGCGGGGCGCCACGGATCA
>SKTL01000245.1 GCA_007122555.1 Thermomicrobiaceae bacterium
CTGCCCTGCTATCTACCCGCTCAACGTCACAGGTTCATTCTACCGGAGAGGCTGACGCACGTTTTGCTCGTGCGCTAGGACCGGACATCTCTTCGCTCGAACAGGAGAATCCCGGCAGCCAGCACTGCCCCGGTCGCCAGGATGAGAACCGCGATACCGGTCAAGTCAAACCCGGTCCGAAGAGGATCGCCGCCGAGCGCATAGTGAAACGGGGACAACCAGCTGATCCAGCCAAGCCAGTCCACAACCGGGGCCAACGTCTGGAATACATATGACAGCACCGCGAATCCCGCTGCACTTCCCAGCACCGCGCCGGGCTGTCCCGTCGCTGCGCCGGTAGCGAGCGCCAGTGTCCCGAAGAAGTTCGCAAGAAGCATCAGTCCGATCGTCGCCGCGACGATGTTGATCATGGCGACACCCATGTCCAGAAGAACGACATATCCGGCCACGACAAGACCCAGTAATGTTCCGATCGCGAGAAGGATGAGCGTCAGCGCCCCGGCGCGCTCGAGAAGCAACCGGGTCCGGTCCAGCGGATAGGATAGATAGATGTCGAGCGCGCCCTGATCCTCTTCGCCGGCGAGAAATCGACTGCCATAGACGATCGCGATAATCAGCAACAGAATCGGGCCAAACAGACTGTATACCGTGTAATCGAGATAGCCCGGTCCGCTGGTGATGTCATGCCAACCCATACCCTCGACCAGCGCCTCGGGCAGGTTGTCGAATACCGTCTCGTAGGCCTCCTGTCCCTCGATCATCGAGGGATACACGAGCAGGTATAGGCTAAGCACCGCAGTGATTCCAATCGACCAATAGATCAGGCCGCGTAGAGAATCCCTGACTGTTTGAGCGAGGAGCGGAAGTCGATCATTGATCATCGGTAGCGTCACTTCGATAATGCGTCAGGAAAAGATCTTCCAGATCCGGCTCCTCGGAGATGAACTGCGTGACCCGAAAACGGGAGATCGCCTTGATCACCGGGTCAATCTCTCCGTCGACGAGGCATGTCAACAACGTGTCGTCGATTCGGAGGTTCTGTATCCCCGGAATATCCGAGAATGCCCGCGCGTCGATCGGTTCGGCAAAGCGGACACGGAGATGGACCTGCGCGTGACTCCGCAGCGCGTCAATATCCATGATCGTCACCAGGCGTCCGTTCCGAATGATCCCGGCGCGGTCGGCCACATGTTGAACCTCCGACAACACGTGCGAAGACATGAACACCGTCTTGCCCTGCTGTCTGGCTTCGCGCGCCATCTCAAGAAATTCTTGCTGCATCAACGGGTCAAGTCCGCTGGTCGGTTCGTCGAGAATCAACAGCTCCGGTTCATGCATGAATGCCTGAATCAGCCCAACCTTCTGCTTGTTTCCCCGCGACAAAGACCGGACGCCTGAGTCAAGGTTGAGGCCGAGACGATCTGCGAGGTCGGTAATGCGTGATCTCGGGACACCGCCCCGAAGCCGGCCAAGGAACTCGAGAAACGTTCCCGCTGAGTGGCTGGTTTCCAGTTTCCAGTCACCAGGCAGAAACCCGATCCGCCGGCGAAGCCCGGGGCCGCCTTCCCGCGCGACATGACCAAACACGAGCGCCCGGCCGGACGTCGGCCGGATCAAATCCAGCAGCAGACGAATGAGCGTCGTTTTACCTGACCCGTTTGGACCGAGGAATCCGAATATCTCACCGGCGTTGACGGACATGGTCAGGCGATCGACTCCGAGCACCGCCCCATAGTCTTTGGTCAGATCATGTGTCTCGATAACGGGATCGCCGGGCATCAGGCGGTACTTTCAACGTATTCTGCTGGCGTCCAATTCGCGAAGACTTTCCTGCATCAGACTGGACTTCAGGCTATCAGATGGTCTCAACGACGGGCGACGCGATTGTTCGAGCACTTGATCGCGATCCTTGAGCGAGACTTGACGATCCGCAGCTGCCGCGACACCACGCCGGTTCAGCTGTGATGGTCAGCAGACGTTCGCAACACCTGATCGCGCCCTCGGAACGAGCACACGAGTCACCTGATCGGAGGCTGTGATTCCAGATCATACATCACGACGCCTGCGGGAACCTTTGGATAGAAATAGGTTGACTTCTGCGGCATAAACGCGCCGGCGTCAGCAACCGCGAGGACCTGTTCGATGCGAGGATTACGCATAAACAGCCCCAGTTCTGACATTCCCGCCTGCACGCGCTCGGTGAGCGCGGCGCCGTCCGGCTGATACCGGACGAGACCCTCCGGATCGTCCGTCGGGATACCGAGAACGTGCTCAAGAAGCACGCGATGGAGCACGGTAACATCCAGATCACGCACCGGCGCAGCAATCGAGTCGTCGACAAACTCGGCAATCGCGTCATGATCTCGTAGACGAATCCGGAGAAGCCGCTGATCGTCATGCCGGATCATCAGGAACTCCGGCATATCAGCCGTTGAATCCGCCAGCCGGCGCGCTCGCCGATCCACGAGGTCCGGATCGACCTGTTCCCCGGACAGAACACATTCAACGTCAAAGAGTTCGTCCAGCCTCGATTGCGCCTGATCCCATGCGACGGGAACCCGCCGCACTTCCCGATGAATCGGCAGGATCGACACCCCCGGATCAAACTCGCTCACGATGAGCGTGAGCACGCATCCAGCCGGGCCCGGATCGACTCCCTGGGTCACCAGATGGTCCCGATACGTCTTCGCCGCCGCAAGCCGATGATGGCCGTCGGCAATGTAGAGCGGACGATCGACCGCCAGATCCTGCAACCAGTTGATGAGATACGGGTCGTGCAGCGTCCAGACTCGATGTATTCCCTCTTCAGCGTCGTGTCCAGAGAGGTCCGGTGGACGAGCATGCACCAGGTCGGACAACACCACTCCAAGCCAGCCGGCGTCTCGAATCAGCGTGAATATCGGCGTGATACTCAGTCGCAACTGCTGAAGAAGCTGCACCCGAAAGCTGAGGTTTTCGGGAATCGTTCCCTCATGCGGTCGAAACCCGGTCTTATGGTCCTCATCCAGGCTTGCCGCAGCGAAGAGGCCCAGCCGGCGGTGGTAGACCCCTTCATGCCGGTATCGATGCTCATGCACGAAAAACGCAGGTTCAGC
>SKTL01000170.1 GCA_007122555.1 Thermomicrobiaceae bacterium
CGACGAGATCATCACCCGCTGGGGCAGCTTTCCGGTTCTCGGCATCGAAGTGGGACGCCGCCCGCCGGGATGGAAGCTGGAATACCAGGCCGCCGGCCACCGGTGGGTCTCTGAAGCTCGTTTGATTGACGAGCAGGGCCGCGTGCGAACCGGCGAGATCGAGGACCTGACGTTCGACGACGCCTTCGTGCCGATCTCGGCAGTACTGCGGTTCGGAACCGCAATTGAAGACCTGGAAGCCGCCCTGCCGATGCCCGCCGAGGTCGAGGTGCGCCAGGCGATTGCGGAAATGACCGTGGATATCTGAACCGGTATCGCCCGGAACCGCTCGGCATCCGCTCCGGGGAGGTGATCTGCGTCCGTGACGACGAGTACGGCTACTCCTCCTCGTCGCCGCCATCGCCGTTATCTCCACCGTCGATGTCAATATCGATGTCCAGATCGACGCCGTCTTCGCCTCCATCACCGCCGTTGCTGTTCTCGATGACTGTCGTGCCGCCGTTACCGCCGTCGTCGCCGGCTGGCAATCCGGCCACGAGCAGAAAGACGACTACGACGATGACCAACGCCAGCGCCACCGCTCCCATCGGGTTGTAGCCCCACTCCCGGCTGTATGGCCAGGTCGGCATCGCGGCGACGAGGATGACAACCAGCAGGATAATCAGCAGAATTCCAATAACTTCCATGATGTTTCTCCCAACTCATTGCGATCAACGCCAGCACGTTTACGCAACCGTGGCGCCACGCGTGTTGTGTCTCTCGCAAGACATCGCGACACGGCTAGCGAGTTCCGTAACACTCAGATCGCGCAAACTACGGCGCGCCCGTCTTCAGGGTATTGCGTCGGGGGGACACCACGACCAGAACGCTCAGATCGTGCGCCGGAATCATGGTCTTCAGGCGAGATGGATTCGCGTCGTACAATTCGAGGAGCGATTAGCCAGGACAACAGGGGGAGCCGATGAGCGAAGAGAAGAAGACCAGCGACGAGACGCCTGAGAAGCCGCAGGAAACTGCAGAATCGCCTGAACGCCAGGCGGATACGCCGCGAGAGGAAGTCGCTCAACGGGATGAGCAGCCCCGGGAAGGTGAATCTCCGGAGCAGCCGCCGCGAGATGAGCAACCGGAAGCCGAGGACGTAGATGTCGCCGCGGAAGAGCCCTGGCGTCAGGTTCCGAACCGGACCGGGCACGGCGGGCTGCCCTGGGAAGAGCTTCGCAAAGGCGCGCCGGTGATTCAGGGACAGACCGCCGAGCAACGCCTCTGGGACGACCGTGGGGTCAGCAAGCCGCAGCAGATTGACTATCCCAAGAAGACCTGGGATGCGCTGCCGGAGGAAACCGAAGAAGAACCGGGCGAAGAGAAGATCTCCACTTCGTAGTGCGCTCGCGTCTCCGCCCGGCGTGTCCCGGACAACGGTCACGCACGACCCGATCAGGAATTCCTGGCGCCGGGCAATGCCTGATTGTCGTTGATCGCAACGTTGGCGCCTCTCTGACTGTCTCCGCGCGCGCTGGATCGTAACACCATGACGTCCTCTGCGTTCCCACGTACGGAGGCAGTTGATCAAATGGGCGACGAACGGCTCGTTCGACAAGCGCAGAGCGGAGATCATGGCGCGCTCGAAGAGCTTTGCCGGCGGGAGTGGCGTTCGGTCTATACGCTGCTGTACGCCTCGCTGAAGAACCGGTCGGAGACCGAAGACGCCACTCAGGACGTCTTCCTAAGGGCGCTGCGCTCCTTCGATTCCTATCAACATCGGGACACGCCGTTTCGAGCATATCTCGCCACGATCGCCAAGAATCTGTTGCGAGATCGGTGGCGGCGGCCTCGCCCCTCAATCGTCGACATCTCCGATCAACCCGAGCAGCACGACGATGAGCCACAGCCGGACGAACGCCTGCTCGAAGCCGAGCGGCAACGCTCGGTGCACGACCTGCTTGATTCGCTGAACGCCGATCAGAGAGACGTCATCCGCCTTCGGGTGCTGGAGGGTCGGTCGACCGACGAGGTTGCCGCGATCATGAACCGCACGCAGAACGCAATCCGCCAGCTCCAGCATCGGGCCATCACCACACTCCGACAACGAATTCAGGAGGGCAGCCAAGTATGACATCCCGCGAAGACCTCCTCGACCAGTACATCGATGCGCTCGGCAGCGGCAACGCCGACCAGATCGACCTGCCGGACGATCCGGAACTCCGGGAACTTCTGGAGACCGTGGATCGTATCGATGGCAGAGACGAGATTGAATGGCCGAGTTCTGATTTTCCCGCCCGGCTGAGCCAGCGACTGCAAGCTCAGCTGGCGCCGATAGACACGACGGTTTCATCAGCGCATGATCCGGTCGCCGGAGATGCACCAGAACGATCAATCGCATCGTCGGACGGGGTATCCGGACTGGATAGTGAAGAGGAGCGTGGATTGCGCTGGTACTCGAAGCAGTTCGCCGGGATGGCGGCTGCGGCATTGATGGTTATCTCGTTCGGGATCGGACTCGCTTTTATTCTGGGTGACTGGGGCGGCGAGATTCATTCCCCCGGCGCGTTCGTGGAAGAAGGCGAGATTCCCGGGACGATCCTCTACGTCGAGTATGACGGCGAGCAGACGATCTCCCGGATCGATGCCGACGGAACGAACCAGCGGGATCTAGCTTCCCGTCCGGTTCCCACTGCCGATCGCGCCGGGTTCGCCTGGTCTCCCGATGGCCAATGGGTTGCTTATGTCGATCCCGAATCCGGCGGCAGGGATGCGCCGGCTGTTGTCAGCCTCGTGAGCGCAGACGGTTCAGAGACCGAAACAATCGAGATGCAGCCGCTTCAGGGCGTCATGCGGTTGACGTCCGGCCTGACCTGGGCCGATGACGGCAACCACATCGCCCTGGTCCATCAGGACCCTGAACTTGAGCAACGCCGGATTGCCGTTGTCCATCGCCCATCTGGCGAGACGATGCCGATAGGTGAAGACGTGGGGCCGGGAAACCAGTCGCAACCCGCCTGGAAGCCCGGAGAGCTGACGCTGGCGTTCAGTCACAGCGATGCGGCAGGCCGGTACCGCATTGTCGTCACGGATGGCGTCGCCCCGCCGGAAACG
>SKTL01000131.1 GCA_007122555.1 Thermomicrobiaceae bacterium
CTGACTGAGTCCTCGTATGACGTGGTGAACTCAAGGCGTCCGGCCGAGATGTTCCGCTGGAGCATCTCTTCAAGACCGGGCTCGAAGATAGGACAAACTCCGGATTGCAGCTGTTCTACCTTGGCTTCATCGACATCAACACCGTAAACACGGTTGCCAAGATCGGCAAAGGCGGCGCCATAGACGAGGCCGACGTAGCCGGCGCCGATAATAGAAATCGTAGCCATTTTGTCGCGTTACCCTTCACGATCTTTTGCGGTGTACGTTCAGTTGGACACCGCTGCTAATCATACTCTTCGTCCCCCGTCTCGCTACTTGTCAGGGAGATATTTGTGACGAGGGTCCTGTATGAGTGGCCGGATCCATACAACCTGATCGCCGTTATCTGTCGCGGAAGTGGAGAAAGGTTTCGCAGATCGAGGCTGATCGATTCCCACTCTCCTCGCTGGACCCGAGTTGCGCGGTCTTCCGGCGCCGGATTGCGCAAATCATCGATGACATAAAATCCACGCCACCATTCCCGGTCCTGCCCCTGAACGTCAATGTAATCCAGTTTGACGATGAGCGGATACTCGGTAAGCGCATCCCCGCCGCCGATTGGCTGCTGTTCATCAATACGAAGATCCAGACTCAGATTCAACGATGAATGCACTCTGAGCGACTGGCCAATCGTTTGCTGAACGCCAGTTTCCCAGTTGTTTGCTGCTCCCGATGATCGCGAGATCTGCAGTGCAACTCCGCTTTCTCCGTCGAATTCAACCGGCACGCGCTCGATGGAACCCGACTCCCCGGCAGCTTCGCCAGCGTGATCATGGTACTCGACCCAGTCAGCAAGATCGCGCGAGAAATCACCGTTTCGCACAAGCTGGCGCATCGCCGGGGTAACATTTCCGAGATGACTTTCGGCATCAACGACAACCTGCTGATCCGCAGCGAGGGTTCGCAAATCGTGATCTGTCTCAACCGTGGCCTCCCCGCGCAACACCGCTACGCGAACGGAGAGGATAGGATCATCCTCGTCCCCTGTTGGATTCATTCGTTGAGTTTCAACGAGAAACGATCCGGTTTGATCTGTGCGCAGGTCGTCCCGCATCCTCACGGTCACCGGACCCGCTGAAACCCGCATGAGTGAGGAATTGAACTCTCCGCGCGGCGCCATACCGATGTACACTGAGCCGCGAATCGGTTCGATCTCGATCTCTTTCTTGTCGCGGAAGATCCGTGATGTTCGCATGCGTTCCACGCGCACGAGCGAGTTCTCGGCAACCTCTATCGTTCCCTGATCGAACAGGGTTATCCAGCCGGCCGTCGCGGAACCGGTGGAAATCCGATCGCCCTCTTGCACTGTTGTTCTCTCGGAGACAAGTCTCCAGTCCTGCTCGCCGTCAGATCGGATTAGCAGGCTCTGGCCGCTGACCGGTTCGACGGTCGCGGTATGCGGCTGTGTCCCCTCTCGGACGAAGGAATAGGCAGTTGTGCCTGAATAGGCCACGATCGTGATAAACACCGCGAAGCCGGCGAGCAGCAGCAGCCAGGCGCGCACCACCTGCGTCGCGGGAGGCGCCGCCGCTACGTGCGTATCTGAAACGGTCCCGTTTGACCCGGCGGAGTTATCCATTCGACGTCAATCTCATCTACTCTTGCGCCTGCAGGTCCAGTCCGAACGAGTTCGATCAGACGCAGCAGGTCAGCTTCCCGCCCCTCGGCCTGAAGCTCAACGGTCGAACCATCTTCCCGGTTGCTGACCCATCCAGTCACGTTCAATTCCTGCGCGGAGCGCTGAACGAACTGCCTGAACCCAACTCCCTGAACTCTTCCGGCGACTACCGCCTGCACTGCGCGTTTCTGGCTCTGATCGGTCATTCGGCTACCTCGGCGCACGTCTCAGTTTCTGGTCCCGACTGTTTCTCCAGCGCTCTCGTTGTTCCTGCGTCACTCGTTCATCAACCCGAGTGTAACGCGCCAGAAACTCATCGCGTAGCCGCGAAAAGTCTCCGTCAGAGATTGCCTGGCGCATTGATTCCGTTATCCAGTGCATAAACCTCAGGTTATGAATTGACGCCAGGCGCTGCGCTAGCATCTCGCCCGCCCGAAACAGGTGATGCACGTATGCAGCGCTGAAGTTCTGGCACATGTAGCAGTCGCACTGCTCGTCGAACGGCTCGAACACTCGCCTGAACCTCGCCGCAGTTATGTTAACACGGCCGTCGCGTGTGAACAGTGCGCCCCGGCGGGCAATTCGCGTCGGATGAACGCAATCGAACATATCAACGCCTCGAGACACCGCTTCCCAGAGATCTTCCGGCGAACCGACCCCCATCAGATAGCGCGGCCGTTGAACCGGCAACCCGGCTAGCGAGGCGTCGAGCATCTCGAACAGTTCCGCCTTGGTCTCGCCGACGCTCAATCCCCCGATTGAGAATCCATCCACATCCCTGGATGCGGTCAACTTGGCTTGCTCGCTTCTGAACGCCGTATCGAACCCGCCCTGAGCGATCCCGAACAGCATGCCTGGCGTTAGCGTCGATTCCTTAACGCTTTGGAAATGGGCGACCGTTCGATCGAGCCATCGAATCGTGCGCTCGGCAGCGGCTCGCTGGGCTTGACGCGAGGTGTCAAAGCCCGCCAGCTCATCCAGCGGCATCATGATGTCCGACTGATATCCTGTCTGCAGATCGATTGCGGACTCCGGGGTGAGCTCCATCTTTCGACCATCATGATGAGACCGGAACTCGACACCCGTCTCGCGTACTTTGCGAATCGACGAGAGGCTGAACACCTGGAATCCGCCAGAATCGGTCAGGATCGGGCCATTCCAGTTCATGAACTGGTGTATTCCGCCGGCTTCGGAGATGAGTTCGACGCCCGGTCGAAGCATAAGGTGGTAGGTGTTGGCGAGGATGATGCTCGATCCAGTCTGACGAACCTCGTCCGCTGTCATTGTCTTGACTGCCGCCTGCGTGCCAACCGGCATGAAGACCGGCGTCTCGACAGGGCCGCGGCGAGTATGGAGCGTCGCACGCCTGGCTTCAGAGTCCGGGTCTTGCGCACGAATCTGGAAATTGTCTGACACAGGCGAGCTCCCGGGGC
>SKTL01000281.1 GCA_007122555.1 Thermomicrobiaceae bacterium
CCTGATTGCGCTCAGCGGCGTCTCGCTGGCGATGCGCCCTGGCGCTGGTCACGTCCGCGGCGGCGAGGTCGAGCAGGTCATCGAGTTCATCGCCGACTTCAACCATCAATCGCCGGACCGCGCTGTCTGTCCAGGTCTCGTCATATCCGGCGGCGCGAAGATGGAGTTCAACGAGCCGGCTGACGCGCTTGATGAGGTTGCGCTCCTGGGTAAGACGCCGCATTGTGCGACGGGCCATATCCGCCCCGACACGCTCGTGTCCGAAGAAATGAACCTCGCCGTGCTCATCGATTGAACGCGTTCGCGGCTTTCCGGCGTCATGCAGCAACGCGGCCCAGCGGACGGCGATTCTCGGAGGCGTCTTGTCGAGCACCAGCATCGTATGCTCCCAGATGTCCTTGTGCCGGCCTTGAATCTCATCGTGCGCGATGTCCAGCAGCTCCGGGATTGTGTACTGCAGGACACCAGTCTCCCGTATCAGCTGCATGCCGTTTGACGGCGCGATACCGAGCAGGAGTCGGTTGAGCTCCGCGGCGATCCGTTCGGTGCTGATGTCCGGCAGGCGGTAGGCCAGCTGGGACATCGCTTCCCGGGTGTCCGGTTCGATATCAAACCCGAGCTGGGCGGCGAACCGGGCCGCGCGGAGAATCCGCAACGGGTCCTCGGCGAACCGCTCCGGGGCGTCGCCCACGGCTTCGATGATCTGTTGTTCGAGATGATGCCGGCCTCCGAACGGGTCGATGAGGGCGCCGGTAACCGTATCCACGGCGATCGCGTTAATCGTGAAATCCCGGCGGGAGAGATCGCCGTCGATCGAGTCGCCGAACTCCACAACTGGCCGGCGGTCGCTGGTCGGGTAGGATTCCGACCGGAATGTCGTAATCTCGATTACCTGCTCATCGAACACGAGGCCGACGGTTCCGAAGCGCTCGCCGACGGTATAGGTGCTGCTGGCGCCGGCGGCTTCTCCGATCTTCAGCGTTTCCTGCGGGAGCGCATCAGTTGTGAAATCGAGGTCCGCGGCGTGGTGGCCCAGCAGGAGATCGCGAACCGAACCGCCGACGAGGAACAGCTGCCGCTCGGCGTCCGCAAATGCCTGAGCGAGCGCACTGGTGACTGATTGCATGTCGCGTGGCAGTAGTCGGAGCGCCAGGCTTGTAACGTCCTCTTGCATTCGCGGTCCGGGTTCCTCTCGTCGCGCGCCATCATTCTCCCGGCCGCATCGCGCCGGTTCCAGTTCCGATTCTAGCCCAGCGGATGACGAATGTCAGAATCGGTTAGCGAGACGTGCTGTGAGAAGTCAATGGACGAGGCGCGCGGGAACGCTCATTGATGGGACTCGGCGGCTTCGAGGGCGTGGCGCTTCACAGAGCGTACGTTCCAGTGATCTTAACCGGTTCCCGCGCCCGCTCATCAACCCTCGAGCAGGAATGGCAGCAGCGCCTCCGCGACCAGCTCGGGAGCGAAAATGTCCGCAGCGTGACCCTGCCCGTCGAGGACGGATATGCGCGCATCGGGCAGCGCCGCCGCCACGGTCGTCGCTTGCGGTCCCCAGATGGGGCTCTCGGAACCAATCAGGATGAGCGTCGGCATGATCATGTTTTCAGCGTCGCTGGCGCGAAATCTCGTGCCACCGAAGGCGCGCTCCTCGCGCGGGATGGTGTGCGCGGCCGCAACGCGAGCAGGCCAGGAGGGTTGCTCGCGGATCGTCGCTAACTGTTCGTCGCTCACTCCGACAAATCCTCGATAGGCGAGTTCCAGGGCTGCTTCCCGGTCGTCTTCCGCCAGAAGGGTCTCCATCTTCTCGACGAATCCGGGAGGAGGGGCCATTTCCTCGGGGTCCACCGGCGGCCACGCTTCGTAGAGCGCCAGCTTCCGGATGTTCGACGTTTGACGCGCTGCGCCGAATGCGCAGAGACCGCCGAACGAACTGCAGTAGACATCGACGGCGGATCCGGATGATTCAGCGATTGCATCGATTACGGCGGCAACGTCTTCGTACTCGCGTTCGATCGCGTAGTCCGGACTGTCGCCGCTGGAGCCTCGACCGCGTCGATCCATAGCGTGGACGGTGAAGGATGGCTCAAGCAGTGGCCGGAGCTGGTCCCAGCGCGTGTGGTCGCCAAGGCTTCCATGGACGAGCAGCAATGGCGGTCCTTCGCCGCTCGTGAAGTAGCCGATCGAGGTTCCATCGGCTGAGACAACCTGGCTCGGGCGTTGCTGAACCATGCGATCCCCCCCCTGAAAAGAACGCCGCAGCGCTCCTCGATTCTCTGATAGTGGCCATAATCGCAGCGTGCATAATGCATGTCAACCAGGATGCGCAGGTGTGATCCCCTTAACCCGCTCTCAGCGAGGCCGATTGGGGCACGGCGCGTATCACGGAAGTACCGGATCGAGAAATCGCTCCGCGACCTCATTGGCGATTAGCAGTCCGGCGCGCGTCAATCGCAGCGAATCCTCATTCCACTCCAGCATCCCGATCTCCCGGAGATAGGCGATCGTCTCGCTGTAGATGTCGGTCATCCGGAATCCATGCCTGCGCTCAAAAGCGAGCGAGGAGACGCCGTCAGAGGTTAGCCTGAGGCCGAGCATCATTGTCTCAGCGATTGCTGTCGCGGGATCCATCTCTTCCGATTCGGCAACCGGGAGTTCGCCGCGTGACACGGCGTCAATGTACCGCTCTGGCAGCAGCAGATTGTGGAATCGCCGACCGGAGAGATGGCCGTGGGCGCCGGGCCCGAGCGCGATGTATTCGGCGTTGCGCCAGTAGATCAGATTGTGCCGGGAACGCAGTTCCGGCGTTCGGGCCCAGTTGGAGATCTCGTAGTGATCCCAGCCGGCAGTCGCCATGCGCTCCAGCGTTGTCTCGTACATTTCGGAGACCATGTCGTCATCAACCGGGACCAGAATGCCGCGATTCACCGCGGTCTGATAGGGGGTGTTCGGTTCGATGATCAGCGAATACATCGATGCGTGTTCCGGATTCGTGTCCAGCATGAAATCGAGATCGCGTTCCCAGTCATCGAGCGTCTGCCCGGGCCAGCCGAAGATGAAGTCCAGACTGAGGTTGTCGAATCCGGCCTCGC
>SKTL01000258.1 GCA_007122555.1 Thermomicrobiaceae bacterium
AGATGCCGCAGAATCAACGGGCTTCCGCTGTTCTTGTGCCCGTCGATGGTGGCGGCTCGATCGTCGGTGTGTCCAACAATGTGAACTATAATGTTGATGCCGATGGCTCGACTGCGTTCAATATGGTCAATCTCCAGGGGAATTACCGGCTCTCCGGGGATGGTGATTGAGATGAATAGGCGTCTGCTGGCAGTCGCCATAGCCGTAGCGGTGCTCACACTTGTCTGGGGCGGGGTGAGCACCGCGCTCGCGGACGAGGACCACCTGGATCAGTTCGGCCCGGTCGATTCGATACCGTCGAGATGATCCACTACCCGTACCTGCCGAGCGGCGAGATGATCGACGCGTCCGGCCCGTGGCATGGCAGCATCACCGTGCAGAACGTTGAGAACGCCGACGTCCGCATCTGGGTGCTGACTGACGCCGGATTCGATCCCGATCGGGCGCTGGGAACGCACGTGCTTCCGCCGAACGGGGCGATCCCGAGAACCCGGGCGCCGGCGATATCTCGGGCATTCAGCTCTTCAACACCTCGAGCGATCATGCGATCCGGCTGGAGATCATGTTCTACGATGAGTCCGGTATCGCCGTGGCTCCGACGGTGTCGAACGGCAATCCGAGCCCACTGCTGACGACGCTGGGGTCGCATCAGAGCCTGACGCTGTACACGCCGTCGCTCGACGGGTTCCCGGACGGATTCCGCGGATCGGCGATCATCACGGTTGCCGGCGGCGCCGGAGGCGTTGTCGGGATCTCGAACAATGTGAACTACGACGTGCGCGGCGACGGATCGTCGGCCTTCAGCCTGATCCAGGTTGCGCCGCTGGAGCTCGTGACGTCCCAGCAGTAGACCGCGCCATACTGACGCCCGGCCCGCGACGGCCTGGTTCGGCGTTTGAGATCAGCCCTGTCACAGATCAGCGACCCGCTTCAGCCATCTCCGCCCGTCTGGAATCTGGTTTGACGCATCCGGCGCCGCTCTGTTACACTGCTTCTTGCTGGTCAATTGGGGCCGCGCCACAGGAGAGATGATCGAGATGCACGAATCCCGCTTCCACAGGAGGACCAGGCGAAGCTGATACCTGTCAGTTGTCGTTAGCGCCTGCCAATCTGGCGCGATCTGGTTCGGAGCGGATTTCGGTGATCGAGCAGTCCACGTCTTTCGTTAAGACAATTGAAGGTGACGATGCAGCCGCGGGCAGTTTCCGCCCGGCCGGCGATCTCGTGCTGCTCGCCGATTCGTGGATCGATGTCGCCCTGTTGCGGCGGGGCAGGCATCGCTACACGCTGAGGATGCGCCCTCAGTCGCAACGATAGCGATGAACGCTGCCGGCTATTGAGATTCGAGAAATCGGAATCACGAACACTAATCATCAGGAGGAACGAAGCATGACCGTCACGACGAACGAAACGCTCCAGGCCGCGCTGAAGAAACTCGAGACTACTCCGGTCGAGCCGAAAAAGAAAGTCGCGGTCGCCTTTTCCGGCGGGCTCGACTCCACCCTCTGCATCGTGCTCGCGAAGGAGAAGTACCAGGCCGAGGAAGTCGTGCCGATTACGGTCGACGTCGGGCAGGGCGCGGACGAGATTCAGTCCGGATTCGACAAGGCGAAGGTGCTCGGCATTGACCCGTATCTGCTCGATGTCAAAGACGAGTTCACGAACGAGTGGTTGACCAAAGCGATCAAGGCCAATTCCGACTATTGCGGCTACCCGGTCTCGACCTCGATGACCCGACAGCTGATTGCCGCCAAGGTCGCCGAGAAAGCCGCCGAGCTCGGCTGTGACGCGGTGATGGAAGGGTCTTCGGGCAAGGGCAACGACCAGTACCGGATGCACAACGTCTTCAAGATTTTCGCGCCGGAACTCGACATTCTCGTCCCGGTGCGTGACTTCGACCTCACCCGCAACGAAGAGCTGGCGCTCTGCGAGCACTTCGGCGTGCCGGTGACCGAGCTGATCGCCGGCGGCGATGACAAGACGCTCTGGTGCCGCTCGATCGCCAGCGGGGGCATCGGCCTGGACACGGAGATCCCGGACGAAGTCTGGATGTGGTACGTCCCGCCGGCCAAGGCCGCCGAAAGCCCGACAACGGTGACCCTGACCTTTGAAAAGGGTCTCCCGGTTGCGCTGGATGGTCAGAAAATGGCCTTGCCGGACCTGATCTCCAAACTGAATGAGGTGGGCGGCGCTAACGGCATCGGCAAGATCGACATCTTCGAAGACGGCATCATGGATCTGAAGTCCCGGGAGATTTACGAAGCTCCGGGCGCGCACATCATTCTTGCCGTCCACAAAGATATCGAAAGCGCGACGCTGACCAAGCAGCAGCGCAAGTTCAAAACGATGGTCGACGATCAGTGGGGAACGCTCGTCTATCACGGCGAGTGGTATCAGCCGCTGAAGAACGACCTGGACGCGTTTGTCGATAGCACGCAGGAGACCGTCAGTGGGACCTGGACGGTGCAGCTCTACAAGGGCAACATCGACATACTCAAGCGGGATTCCGCCGCGTCACTGTTCCGGCCGGAGATCCGGTCGATTGCCAGCACCGGGTTCAACCAGCAGCTGTGCGGTCCGGCGGCGATCATTCGCGGCCTGCCGTTCGAGGTTCTGGCCCTGCGGGATGATTCGATGAAGAACGCCCAGTAGGATGAGGCGGAGCCGGCAGAGATGCGTGATTGCCGGCGAGCTGGTTCGCGACAGGACACAACGGCGTGTCCGGCTGCGGACTGAACCGACCCGATCGGGGTGGCGTACGCGCCGCCCCGATCGTGTGTGTCAGGCGCATGACGCACCAGGGGCCAGAGTGCAGCGGTAGGGGCGGACCCTGTGTCCGCCCGCAAATTAGCCAGATACGATACCCGTCGGTAGGGGCGGACCCCGTGTCCGCCCGCAAGTTAGCCAGACATCGGGCCGGCACGGGGCCGGCCCCTACCAGGTATCAACCAGGTCACGAGCACGCTAGAGGCGGACCCGGTGTCCGCCCGGGGATCGGTCAGACATCGGGCCGGCACGGGGCCGGCCCCTACCAGGTATCAACCAGGTCACGAGCACGCTAGAGGCGGACCCGGTGTCCGCCCGGG
>SKTL01000355.1 GCA_007122555.1 Thermomicrobiaceae bacterium
ATCTCTGTTCCAAGAGTATATCGAGCGCTTCGGTGATGGGAGCAGCCGCGCGTATCGTGGGGTTCAACCCTGCGAGTGCGTCAGCTGCGCGAACGCCTTCGGCGCGGTTGATGATGGTGGACCGAAGAAGCTCGTGCTGCGATGAGCGCAGGATCAGGACGCCAAGGAATAGACCCCAGAAGCCAGCGATCACGGTATCTGATCTCCACAGAAGAAAAAAGATCCCGAAACCCAGCATTCCGGACGCGGCGAGCTGGCTGTAGAGGAACGCCGCGCGCGTTCCCGTGGAATGATCGTCGTGCAGATACCAGAAGATCGCGCGAAAAATATTGCCGCCCGCCAGTGGAAACGCTGGAAACACCTGCAGCAGTGAGAAGGTGGTCAGCACGACTCCTGGAACCATAAGCGGATGAAACGACTGTATTCCGGCAAAAGGCGTCGCCAGTGCGAACAGTAACAGACCGATTCCTGCTCCGGCTGCAATGATCTTCATCTCACCGCGAAGCTCCGAACCGGGGTCCTCGCTGATTCGATAACTGGAATTGACGCCGCCAAGCGGTCCGAGGCGATAGCTTGTGCGAACGTGGTGGTTTCGATTGGCGAGGACGGAGCGGAGATATGCCAGCACCAGATTCGCGACGATCAGCGCAACTGGCGCAGCTGCGGATCCGGCAAGCCGGCCTCCAGTGGAAGACTCTGGCCACAACGTTCCAGTGACGATCCACGCGGTTGGAATGAGCAGAATGAAGGCGGGACCGAACCACATGAGATCGAGCGCCTGGCGCTGACCGTTAAATGAAATTCTCGGTTCCCATGCATGATGCACCGTGTGGCCTTTGCCTGTCCGTCCCGGCTAGCCGGGACGGTATGCCGCCGCCGCGCGGTGAATAACGTGAGTGCGGGCCTTAGAGACGCTGGTAATCCTCGAGATCAAGGACGAACACCGTCGCAGCAGCGGTCTGTACTTCGCCAGCCTGCTCTTGTTGAGCCCGTGCGTGCGCGCGGTCGCGAATGAGATCCAGAACCTGATCTACCTGTTCGTCAGGTACACCGATCATTATCGTGGTGTTGCCGCGACGCAGAAACCCGCCGGTGCTCGCCAGGCGGGTTGCCCGGAACTCATACTCCAGCAAGGCGTCGATTACATTGTCGGCATCGTCGTTCTGGACGACCGCAACTATCAGTTTCATTCAGGCCTCTTTCTCCCCGCACTCATGGGTGTTCCGCGGTCGCATTATAAGTGTCTTGCGAATCGACCGTCAACGCTGGGCATCGAGATAGCTCTGCAGGATCAGCGACGCCGCAACCGCGTCGACCATCTCCTTGCGTCGTTTCGTCCGGTAGCCGGACTCCATTAGCGCCTGATCCGCCGCAAATGTCGTCAGCCGTTCATCCCAGTACGTGATCGGAACGTCGACATGTTGGGCAACTTCACCGGCAAACCTGCGCACTTCCGCGGCCTGCGGCCCTTCGAAGCCGCTCAACCCGGTCGGCAGCCCGATAATCACTTCGACGGGATTATACTTGCTTATTGCCTGAATGAGGCCGTGCATGCCCTCGCGTTTGATGTCTACGGTGCGAACCGGGCTGGCGACCATGCCAAGTTCGTCGCTCACGGCAAGACCGACGCGTCGCCCGCCGACATCCAGCGCCACTCGTCTACCGTGAAGCTGTTGGTTCACCACTACTCACATGTACATTGATTCGAGACGAAATTTCCGGCATCCGATCCAGAAGCCAGTCAGGCTCAATCGAGATCTGATAGCGGTCGACCTTCGGGTGATCAGCGATAACCGCTTCGGCCTCCGCCCGACTCAGTCCGACCAGTTCTTCGATGAGCGCGTTCCGTTCGGCATCAGTGATCATGGTCCGGGCGGTCGCCTCAACGTTGATCTGGAATGCGGGAATATTCGTGTCAAGGCTCGTCGGCTCCTTGAGGCTTACGGTTTCCGCGAGCAGGATCCGCTCGCTTCCGCCCTGGCGAGCAAGTGCTCGGTCGGCTTCGTTGCTGGCCATCTGATGGAGTTCATCTGGATTATAGAGTTTACCGCTGACACTGATGCTGCCTGAGGCCGAAACGGCTTCCCCGTCTTCGCCGGCGGACCCATTAACCTCGATCTCCGGGTCGCCGATCTCGATGCTGTCAGGGACGAGCTCCAGATCGTCCGGGATATCCGCGAGAAATTCTTCCTGAGCCTTTGTCTGGAGTTCATCCGCCACGTGATCCCGCACTGCAGCGATGTCGTCTTCCGTAATCACGGTGAATCGATCCATGCGTCCGCCGCTGATCGCTTCCGGATTGGTGTAGAACATCTGGTTGCCCAGCTGCCCGGTTAGCACACCTGCGTCCAGGTTCCCGTCCGGGCCGATTACGCCAGCATAGACACCGACTGACCCCGACCCGAACGACATCGAGCCATACGGATCCGCAGCCGGCAGGTGCGCATCCTCGGCAGTGTAGTACATCACCCCGCTCGATGCCGGGATCTCGGTCCCTGCAGGGATGGTGACCTCGTGCGTCAGCGGATTCGTTATCTGGATCACTCCGCTGGCAGTTCCGACAGGCTCATAGCGTTCACCGGTTGCCTCACGGGACGCTTCGGCCGTTGACGTACTGGAGAATGGAGGGGGATCCATTGAAATATCGAAGCTCTGGTCTGCGGTGGTCACGCCATAGGTGAGGCTGGATGAAATCGTTTCCTCGCGAGGTACGAGCGTTACCTCGGCGGTCGGCAACGTGTAGGCCGCAATCACCGCAACTACGCCAATTACCAGAATCGGCGCCAGGACCGCCGCGGCGATCTTCGCGATCTTCCGTCCTCGTCCGGGCGGGGGCGCCGCTGCCGCTTCATGCTCGCTGTCTGTGCTGTTGGACGGCGTGCGGCCGACGGCGACCGGGGCTGGACGGACATCGGCGACTGGCGCTGCAGCTTCAGGAGCGCTTCCCGAGAGCGCGCCCGTGGTCCGCGTTACCGAGCTGCGCGATTTGTATGAGACCGGTTGACTCACGTTCGGCACTTCACGAGGGGACGCCTGCGTTTCGGCCTCCTCGTTCTGTTGTGACGTCCAGGACATCGCCCGGGTA
>SKTL01000340.1 GCA_007122555.1 Thermomicrobiaceae bacterium
GCAGACTCGGAGACGGCGTCATCGTCAGGCGACGGATCATATGAACGACTGATTGTCTTCTTCATCGCTGGCTGCGTGTTCATCTCCGTTCTCAACACCAACATGTTCAACGTCGCGCTGCCGGCGATCGGCCGTGATTTCGATATTACGCCCGGCGGCCTCGGCTGGGTCGTGACATCCTACTCGCTGGTTTTCGGCATCGGAACGCCATTTTACGGGCGACTTGCCGATCTCTACGGTCTCCGGCGAATGTTCATGATCGGCTTGACAATCTTCTCGATCGGTTCGCTGGCCTGCATGATAGCTCCGGAGTACTACCTGTTGATCGGCGCCCGGATTATACAGGCCGCCGGCACCGCTGCGATCCCGGCGCTCGGCACCGCCGCGGTATTCCGAGCTATCCCCGCGGAACGGCGCGGCGCGGCGACCGGGGTGACTGCGGCGATGGTCGGGATCGGTTCAGCGATCGGCCCGTCGCGGGGCGGAGCGATCATTGAGGTTGTGTCCTGGCGCGGCTTGTTCGTCTTCGGGGCGATGTTGATCGTTGCCGTGCCGATGGCGAAGCGGATTATGCCCCACGACGAGCCGAACGGCGAAGCGACGCTCGACCTCCCGGGCGGCTTCCTGCTGGGGATCATGATTGCCGGTTTGCTGATCGGAATTACCAATCTTGATGATTTCGGCCTGGGATCCCCATGGGTGTTCGGCCCGCTTTTCATTGCGGCAGCCAGCTTGCTTCTTCTGAACTATCGAATTCGCAATACGGACGACCCGTTCATTCCGCCCGATCTGCTGGCGAACGCAAACTATCGGATGCTGGTGTTCATTGGTTTCGCGATGTTGCTGACCCATATGGGCACGCTGGTGACGATTCCACTCTTGCTGGACCGGGTAAACCAGATCAGCTCGGCTCAGATCGGCCTGGTGATGCTGCCGTCCGCCGTCGTTCTCAGTATTGTCGGGCCGATTTCCGGCCGGTTAACCGACCGGATCGGCGCGCTGATTCCGATGCGCGCAGGGATCGCGACCTCGTTCGTAGCTCTGTTTCTGATGACGAGCTTCGGGGCGGGAGGATCGGCGATAACAGTAACGCTGATCCTGTTGCTGACCGGGCTGGGGATGGGGCTCGCCAACTCCCCGATGATCAACAGCGTATCGTTGATCCTTCCGCAGTCCCGCACCGGGATGGGCATCAGCCTGTTTCACATGACGTTCTTTCTCGGCGGCGCGTTCGGGGCGACGATGATCACCTCGGTCATCGACTACCGGACGACATCCGCGAATGCGCTCAACATGCTTCACAGCGGCGGCGGGGTCGAATTCAGCGACGCGTTTCTCGTTCCGCTCTCGATCTGCGGAATCGCACTGATCCTCTCGATGATCATCGCGATTCCCAAACCGTGGGACGCAGGCGCCGCCGAACGGGGCGAGCAGGTTAGATCAACTGGTTCCCGCTGAACCAGCACTCGTCGATCCGTTGATGTTCAATACGCCAGGCGGTGTAAACCAGCCGCGAGAAGGCGTACCCCTTCCGCCATATGTTCCGGATACGAATATTCCTCCGGGGTGTGGCTGCGTCCGTCTTTGCTCTGTACGAACAGCATGACCACCGGCGCAACATTGACGATTCGCTGCGTGTCATGCGCCGCCCCGCTGGGCATCGTTTCAAACGGAATATCTTCGGCTCTTGCGGCTTCCTGGAACGTGCGGACCAGATCCGGGTTGGAGAGGCACGGCGGGTGGTCCGTATTGATCTTCACCGACAGATCCAGCCCTCGGCGGGTGCAGACTTCTTCCAGCGTCGCTTCGTGTCTCCGGTAGAGCGCGTTGCGGGCGTCCGGGTCTGGATGGCGGGCATCGATCGTGAACGTCACCGATCTCGGAACGATGGCCGGGAAGTTCGGATCAACTTGCATGCGTCCGACCGTCGTCACCGCCGGCCGGCCCATCTCCAGCGCCGTATCGATGACCCGGCTGATGATCTCGGCCGCTCCATGCATGGGATCCCGGCGGTCATCGATCGGCCGGGCGCCGGCGTGGTCGGACCGTCCGGTAATCGTGACCTCGTAGTGCCGGATACCGGTAATGGCGTCGACGACCGCTACGGGCCGACCGGCCGTTTCAAGCAACGGCCCCTGCTCGATGTGCAATTCCACCCAGGCATTGATATCGTCCCGCTTTGCTTCTGGAATTCTGGCCGGATCGAGTCCAAGCTCCCGCATGATGTCCGACATCCGCTGGCCGTCATAGCTGATCAACTCGTCGGGCTCATGAGGTTTGATCATCCCTGCGATCCCGCGTGAGCCCCAGAAGTTCGTGGCGGCAAACCGGCTGGATTCCTCCTCGCACATCGAGACCACCTCGAGCGTTCTCTGTGGTCGACCGTGCTGCTCGACCAGTGATTTGACCGCCAGGTACCCGGATATCACACCGAGCGCTCCGTCGTATCGTCCACCGGGAGTCTGGGAGTCAATGTGCGAGCCGGTTGCAATCGATCCGGGCGAGCCATCCGCGCCTTCGATCCGCCCCCAGACATTGCCAACCGCATCTCGCCAGACCTCGAACCCAGCTGCGTCGAACCATTCAGCGACTTCATCCTGGGCGGCAACCCACTCCGGCGAGTACACCGTTCGCCAGACTCCGGTCTCACCCCAGGCGCCGTGTCGGGCGAGCCTCATGACATGGTCTTCAACCACGGCCGCATCAACGTCGATAGTGTGCGCAGTCATTTCATTCCCCTTATCCGGCTATCGCTAAGCGACTACTCGCCAGCCCCTAATACATCAGTCAGATCGCTTCGTCTGGCAATCCAGGCGAATGTCAGCGCCGCGATTACGGCAACGAGAATCAGGCCCAGCGCCTGACCCGCGGCCAGAAGCCAGTTGATTCCGATCACTACCTGTTCCTCGGGCGGGTAGAGACTGGCGATGTCGAGACCTGGCGCGATGAGCCAGGTAAGTAGCCCGCCAAAGCCGACCCCGATCAGTCCGGCCAGTACTGCAGACGGAATCTGCTCAATCATTGTCAGACCGAGCGCCTGATCCCTGGTGGCGCCCATCGTCCGCAGGTAGCCAACATCCC
>SKTL01000091.1 GCA_007122555.1 Thermomicrobiaceae bacterium
ACGACCAGCCGACGATCGGCGACTGCAGCAGCGGTTTCTCGAATCGCTTGAGCGGGCCGTGATAGATCATCTTCTGACCCTTGCTGGCGAAGGTGTCCTCATGGACGAAGTTCCAGGCCTCTTCCAGCGAGATGTCGTAGCCGGCAATCTCGATGTCCTTCGGATCACCGATGCCGAGTCCGCGTTCATGCGCCAACCGAATAAACGGGAGCTCCATCGGGTCGAACCCCTGGAGCTTGGCGCTGATCGCATCGATTGAAACCTGGTCGGCGCTGGCGAGAAGGATGTCCTTTTCATGGGGACGCATGGCCCGGGGGCCCGGTCCGTCGCCGGCGAACGTGCCGTCCATGACGGCGAAGACGCCCGGGTGGATCTCCCGCTGGATAGCGAGCAGATCGACGAGCGTCTCGTTAATGACCGCATGGGTCCAGTGGCGACGATGATTCAGCAGGCCGCCGAAGGCGTTCTTCATCGCCCCGGTGATGATCGTAAAGACGTGCGTCTTGACGGTCGGCAGCTGGATGATGTTCTTGCCGATGAACATCCGCGGGATCTGGATCCCTTCCGGATAGATATCGTGCAGGACCATCATCTCGGCCTTCGGTTCGTAGGTGATCCATTCGACGTGCGGTTCGTAGAGGTGAACGTTTTCCACGCCGTATTTGTCGACGACGTACTTGTGCTTGTTGTTGCGCTCGCCGACGTAGGCGTCAACCACGACCGTGTCGTTGTGACCGGCGATCAGGCGCTCGTAGCCGTCCTTCTGCAGCTGGCGGATGACGCCTTCGATCTGCCAGGGATTCGACGAGCAGGCTGGATACCAGGTCTGCCATGAGATGTTGATTTTCAGGATCGTGGCAAGGTCTTTCGGCAGCGCATCCTGATAATCCGCCAGGTTCATCAGTTCGCCGATGTCGTTGAGGACGGTCTCCGGTTTCGTCTTCAGGACGGAGACTTTTCCCTTGCCGGGGAACTCGTAGGTCATCTGTCGGACTCCTTCGCTCGGCGCCTGGTTTCAACGCGTTAGCTGCGCAATGAACGACCGTTGGATTGCTGGAATTATGGTATCACCTCCCGCTGGCCGGGGGTTACCGATAAGGCCGCATAGTATTCCGGTCAGATCTCCGGCGGGGAACTCCTTGTACGTACATGTTTTCGATGCTACACTGAACTCAACATTCTTAGCGGTCATGACCAAGTGATCGGCGATCACGCATAGGATCGTCGACTTTTTCGGCTCCGATTCGTGACTGAGAGTCAAGAATGTCGGGTTTGGAAGGGGAGTTACGGGTGCATCCGGGGATTTCGTGGCGTCTCATTGTCATTGCGACACTGGTGCTTGGGTTTGGGATTCATCCCGCGACAGGGTCGCCAGTGGCCGCGAGCGATTCCGACGAACCATCGATAACAGCGCGCAACGCGATCGTCGTGGATGCGGATACCGGACAGGTCCTCTTCGATAAAGGCATGAACGAACAGGTTCCCCCGGCAAGCCTGACCAAGATTTTCACCACGATCGTGGCTCTGGAGACCGCCGCGCTCGAAGCAGAGATGGAAGTCGATCCGTACGACCTGGTCGGCGAGGCGTCGATCGGCCTGGTTGCCGGCGAGACGGTAACGATGGAGACGCTGCTGCACGGTCTGATGCTGACATCGGGTAACGATGCGGCAATGACGCTGTCCCGGGAGCTGGGATATCTCCCCGGAGATACGCCGCAGGAATCAGTCTCGCGGTTTGTCGATCGGGTCAATGCGACCGCGGAACGGCTCGGGCTGCAGAATACGACGCTGCGTAATCCGCACGGACTCGACCAGAAGGAGCACGTCTCCTCTGCGAGCGACATCGCGGCGATCACGATGTATGCGCTGGACAACCCGGTGTTCAGGCAGCTGATTTCGACCCCGTACTACGCCAACAGTGGACGCGACTTCTACAACGTCAACCAGTTTCTGGACGTCTATCCGGGCCTGATCGGCGGAAAGACGGGTATTACGACGAAGGCCGGTCACAGCCTGATGCAGGTCGCCGAGCGCGACGGGAAGACCGTCATCGCGGTCCTGCTGGGCAGCACCCGCGAAGATTGGTACGCCGATTCCGAGTACTTACTGAACCTCGGCTTCGACCAGCTCGAGGCGAACCCTGATGACGAGACCCGGCCAGTGATCGGCATTGCTGGCATAACCGGGCTGGATATCCCGGAGCTGGCGACCGGCGCATCGGTTGGCGGCAATCTGACGGTCGATCGCGTCAACGACAACGAGGCGATCATTCGGCCAAGCAACCCGGTCTCGAGCGAGGACTCAACGACCTGGCGCTGGTTGGTGATCTCAGTAGGAGTGATGGGCGTTGCCCTGGTGCTGGTGCTGAACTTCCCGGCGATCGTCGGAATGAGCGCGCTGGCCTTCTCCAAAGGAGCGAAGATGCGCATGCGGATGCCGTCTGCTCCATCGATGCCATCGATGCCTTCGGCAAGCGGGATCTTCAATCGATCCAGAAAGCACCGCCGTCGTCACAGCCAGGCGGTCGGCTGGCAGCCGGAACAACAGCACACGGGCGAGCAGGAATCGAATCTCGACCGCCTGCGCTCATCGCAGCGAGACCGTACCGGACGTTCCAGTCATCATCGTCCAGACCGTTCACAGGGGAGCGCCAGAATGAGTTCCGCCCCGTATCAACCGACCGTGACCGTTTCCCCGGCTCGCAGCCGGGCGGAGAATGCGATCAAACTGGCGATGCAGGGTCGTTATCACCTCGCGACCGAAGAGTTCCGGCTGGCGCTGGAGCGCGATCCTGACGTGGACATGACCAAGTGTCCCGGGTTCTGGCGGATGCAACCGATGGGTTACATTGCGGTCGCCAAGGCGTACGCGATGCATGACCGTCGGGATGAAGCTCGCCGTCTGCTGACCGTGGTGCAGCTGGCCCACAAACAGAATCTCGATCTTTCCAATCTGTTCGGTCGGGCAATCAGGGAGCTGGAAGACTAGGTGGCGGCCATCGAGATCGCTCCAGCCGTCCCCTACTCGCTGGAGCGAACGGTTGGCGCGTTCGCCCGGTTTCCGGATGAATCCGTTGATCA
>SKTL01000472.1 GCA_007122555.1 Thermomicrobiaceae bacterium
CACCATCGCGTGATGATCGTCGAGCTTATGGGAAGAACGGCCGGCTGGATCACGCTGTACGCCGGGGTCGCCGGCGGCGCCGACATCATCCTGCTACCTGAGTTGCCGTTCGATATCGACGCCATCTGCGACAAGATCGAACGCAGGGCCAGGCACGACAGCTACTTCACGATCATTGCCGTGGCCGAGGGCGCCCAACCGGTAGACGGCGGCGCAATCTATCAGACAATCGGCGAGGAGTGGTATCAGAGACGGTTTGGCGGGATCGGCGCATGGCTGGAAACCGAACTCGACAATCGTCTCGATCAGGAAGTCCGCTCGGTCGTTCTCGGCCATCTTCAACGCGGCGGCGAGCCGACCGCTCGAGACCGCGCGCTCGGCACGATGATGGGAACCTTTGCGGTCGATCTCCTCGCTGAAGGAGATACGGACCGGATGGTATCGATCAGCCGGGATCCAATGGGGCAATCAAGCACGGATATGATGTCTGTTCCGCTCGTCGTCGCCACCAGAGGGCCCCGTCACGTACCGCTCAGTCACCCGCTCATTCGAAGCGCCCGCGTGATGGACGTGTGTGTCGGAGATCCGGTAACCGCGAAGGACAAAGACTCCTGATGTGCGCGCTACCCGTTGGAAAGCTTCCGGCGAGTTTGTTACGTCAACTGCTTGCTGATCTCCCCGTCGATGACGATGTCCTGGTTGGTCCGGGAATCGGCCGGGATGCGGCGGCGATTCGTGTGGGCGATCAGGTTCTGGTTCTCAAGACCGATCCGATCACCTTTCCGACCAACGACGCCGGCTGGTACCTGGTGAACATCAACGCCAATGACATCGCCTGCATGGGCGCCGAACCACGATGGCTGCTGGTGACCGCGCTGCTGCCTGAAGCCGGCGCGACGCCGGACCTGGTCGAAGCGCTGTTTTCGAGCCTTCGTGACGGTTGCCAGCAGACAGGTTGCGTGCTCATCGGGGGGCACACCGAGATTACCGAAGGACTCGACCGGCCGATTCTCGTCGGTCAGATGGTCGGCGTGACGACGCAGGAACGATTGATCGACCCAACCACGGCCCGGCCTGGAGATGCCGTTCTTCTGATCGGGGGAATTGCGGTTGAAGGTACGTCGATCCTGGCGACTGATGCATCTGAGCGACTTGCGCGCGAAATCGATCCGGATGTGCTCGAGTCGGCTTCGAATTTTGCTCGATCGCCCGGAATCAGCGTCCTTCGGTACGCCCGGCGGCTGGCCGAACAGGTCGGGGTGAGCATTAGAGCGATGCATGATCCGACCGAAGGCGGTCTGGCGACGGGACTGCTCGAGATTGCCGAAGCGACCGAACTGGGGATCTCCGTTGATTCCGCAGCCGTTCACGTCTACGAGGAGTCCGCCGCGATCACAGAGGCCCTCGATATCGATCCCTGGGGATTGATCGCATCCGGCGCGTTGCTGGCGGTCGTTCCCGCGGAACATGCGGATCGGGCAGTCGAATCATGTCGCGAGCCGGGTGTTCCGGCGGCCAGAATCGGAACGCTCACGTCCGATCCCGCCGAGCGAACGCTGATTGTCGATGGCAAACGGGAATCGATCCCGGTGTTCGCCGTCGACGAGATCGCGCGCTACTTCGCAAGCTGATCGGCGCGTGAACGGCCTACGGCTTCGGCATCTGCTGCAGTGCTCTGTAAGCCGGTCTGGGGCTCCAGTCGCTGTTCACGACCGACCACGGATACTTTTCGTCCTCTGGCGTGGTTAGCGTCGTGAAGTTCAGGTTCCAGACGAACATCGCCGATACCCATGGCATCCGCTCCCTGGCGACATCGAAGGCTCCTACCAGATAGCTTGCCTGATCTTCCTCGGTGATCTCTGCGCCGTACTCATATCCGGGCGCCTGGTTCTCCGTCGACCAGCCGAACTCGGTAACCCAGACCGGTCGTTCGTCACCGAATTCGTTCATCACTCCGCGAAGGTCCAGTCCGCGCAAGAAGTAGAAGCTGTTGTGATCGGTCCACTCACCCGGTCCGGGGTTATCCGGATAGGAAGTTTCCGGCGGGTTGTTCGTGGCATTCAGATGAGCCCCGAGCACGTCGAAGAATTGCTGAAATGCGCCGCCCTCAAAATTGTAGTATTCCCTCAGATAATCGACATCGTTGATCGCGGCCTCGGGGTCGTTAACACCGGTCGGGGTAAGCCCGCCGAAGACGACCAGCGCATCAGGATCAGCGTCCTTCACACCCTGATACCCGGCCGACAGAAGGAACGCGTAATCACTGACACGCACGAAACCGTGCATCTCGTGCGCCATGTTCTGCTCATTCCAGATCTCCCAGGCATGCACCCGACCTCGATAGCGATCGGCGAGGAACGCCATGAAATCCCCGAACACTTCCCAGTTTTCCAGTAGCTGAACGTTGTCGGGGTGTCGCGCCCAGTCCGGCGCCCCTACCACCGAAACCAGAATGCGAATGCCCGATCCTTCATACGTATCAATCATGCGATCAATCGGGAGCGGATCGAGCCACTCCGGCTCACGCTGAACCTCGCTCCAGTGAATCTGGAATCGAACCCAGTTGAACCCGGCCGTATCGACCGATTGTCGCGTCCAGCTATTGAACTGGTCGCCGCCTTCATCAGGTCGCCAGGCAATGTTGAACCCATATGCCATAGCATCTGACTGCGGACGCTCCGGCTCCCCGTCAGGCAACTGCGCTTCTTCGGCATCAGGCTCATCATCGGGTTCGTCGGGCGTTTCGTCGACTTCCGGCTCCGGAGTCGGTTCCGGCTCGGGCTCGTCCGGCTCGTCATCGTCCGTCTCGACCTCAGGCTCCTCCGTCGGTTCAGCGAGCTCCTCAAATTCTTCGTCAGTGTCATCGTCGTCATCGCCACCGCATGCGGCGAGCAGTGAAATCGCCGCCGGCGCAGTCAACCCGAGGGCCAGGCCACGCTTCAGCAGCGTGCGGCGATTGAGCGATGCGCCAGTTTCCATTCTCGCTAACAGATTCCGGTCTTGATCTGATCTTCGTGGCATCGATTTCCTGCTTTCAATCTCGCGTCGACGCGACGTCTCGGAATGCGACGCGCAG
>SKTL01000035.1 GCA_007122555.1 Thermomicrobiaceae bacterium
CGCCGCCTCACCGTATTGCATGGTGGCGCAATAGTACCGGATTGACGAAGTGCGAAGGGGTGGTCTGGGCGAGAAATTCGGATACCCCGAGCGAATCGAACGTACATAGAGTCCGGACATCATGGGGCCTGCGCCCGCAACCGGGGCGGTAGTTCATGCGTTTCTCATCGTGCATCAGGGTGTGAGGGAGAAACCGGCTCAGCGTTCACGCCGATATGCAACTCGTGTGATGCCCGTCCAGGACCGGGGAACCCATCGAATGATTGACGCGCCGGCCTGTCATCGAGCAATCTGGGATCGGAGCTCGCGGATTCGTCGCTGGAAGAATGCTTGCTCGGCCTGATTTCGGGTCCTTCCGATCGCCCGCTCGCACGACTGAAGCGCTTCCTGATACCGTCCGTATCGACGCAACAGATCAGCTCGCGCGGCGTCGAGCAGATAGTAATCTCGAAGCGTCTCATCGCTTGTCAGCCGATCAATGATCGCGAGACCCGCTGGAACATCACCCGCCTGCGCGATCGCGATCGCCCGGTTGAGTTCGATTATCGGCGACCCGGCGATCTGCGAGAGATAGCCGTACAGCCGAACAATCTGCGACCAGTCGGTCTCCTCGTGCGACGGAGCCTCGGCGTGCAGCGCGGCGATCGCTCCCTGTAACCCGTACTGACCCATCGTGCCGATACGAAGCAGTCGACGCATGAGCATCACGCCTTCGTTCAGTAGATTCCGGTCCCAGAGGGCTCTATCCTGTTCATCAAGCGGAATGATCTCGCCATTGCCGCCGGTTCGCGCTGGTGAACGGGCGTGTATCAGAATCATGAGCGCCAGCAGCCCGAGAACTTCCGGCTCATCCGGGAGCAACAACCGCAGCATCCGACCGAGTCGTATCGCTTCCTCACAGAGTTGCCGCCGTTGCAGATTGTCGCCCTCGGTCGCTGTGTGCCCTTCGTTGAAGACCAGATAGACGACACGCAGCACGGCATCCAACCGTTCCTCGAGCGCATCCGGGGGCGGCACAACAAAAGGAATGCCCGCCGCGCTGATCTTCCGCTTTGCCCGCGTTATCCGTTGCGCCATCGTCGGTTCCGGCGTCAGAAACGCTCGGGCGATCTCGCGGGTGCTCAGCCCGCAGAGCGTTCGCAGCGCCAGCGCGACCTGAGCGTGCAGGTTCAGTGACGGATGACAGCAGGTGAAGATCAGACGGAGTCGCTCATCCGGGATCGGCTCCGCCTCCTCGGCGACCAGCTCCCCCGGATCCTCACCGATTGATTCCCCGGCCAGGATCGGATCAGTCACGATCTGCTGGTATTTCGTTCGCTGCGTTTTCTCCCGACGCATTCGGTCAATCGCCCGTCGACGGGCCACCGTCACCAGCCAGCCGGCGGGATTGTCCGGCATGCCTTCCGCCGGCCAGCGGGCGATCGCCTGTTCCAGCGCATCCTGCAGTGATTCTTCGGCGAGATCGAAGTCACCCAGTCGCTTGATTAACGCCGCCATCATCCGTCCGTGATGATCACGAACGACGGTTTCCAGCGCACGATCTCCGGGGTTACTCACGATACGTCGTCTCCTGATCGGCTGGAACGGTTACATCTCGATCACTGGCCAGACGGAGACCGGGTTTTCCTCGAACCCGGCGAGCCGTTTGCCCCATTCCAGCGCCTGGTCCAGATCTGCGACGTCTATCAGATAGAATCCGCCGATCTGCTCCTTACTCTCGATGAACGGCCCGTCGGTCAGGAGCGGTTCGCCATCCTGCAGACGGATGGTGGTAACCGTCGGCGACGGTTGCAAAGCCTCCGAGGCAACCAGGGCGCCCGCGTTCCGGAGATCCTCGGTGAATGATTCGTGCTCGGCCATGATCGGAGCCAGCTCGTGCTCGGGCCGTTGCGTCCAATCCTCATCGTTCCCGTAGATGACCAGCATATAGCGCATGTCGCTTCCTTTCTGTGCGGATCGCGGATAAATTGACGCCTCTGTATTCATATCGAACGGCCAGGCGTTGTTTCGACAGGCTGGACCGCCTGAATCGCAATCAATTGGGCGTTGTTTCGTCAATCCCGATTGCCGACACTATGCTACAGGCGCCAAGTCGATAATGGTCTTCTCAGAGGAGTATCCGTGAGCCAGCAGAACAAAACGACCAAACGTTTGCCCCCGCGCGAGCTTTCCGGCGCGCCGGTAGATCCCCTGCCGCCCGCGATCCGGCCGTCTCGCAGCCCGCTGGATGGGCGTTATGCGCGACTGGAGCCGATTGATCCGCGGGTTCACGCGAATGATCTTTTCTCAGCCGGCCATGAGGCCGCTGATTCGGACGATGTATGGACGTATCTGCCATATGGACCCTTCGCCGGCAAGAACGCGTTCATCGACTGGTTGCGAGACTGCGCAGCTTCCGCTGATCCGGTGTTCTTTGCCATCGCCGAACGCGAGCAGAGCCGCTTTCTCGGAATGGCGAGCCTGATGGACATCCAGCCGAAGGTCGGAGGGATCGAGATCGGCCATATCTGGCTCGGCCCGGAGTTGCAACGAACACGGGCCGCTACCGAAGCGTTGTATCTGATGATGACGTACGCGATGGACGATCTCGGGTACCGTCGCCTGCAGTGGAAATGCAACGCGTTGAACCAGCCGTCGCGAGAGGCCGCCCTGAGGCTCGGCTTCGCCTTCGAGGGGGTTCTTTACCAGCATCAGATTCCAAAAGGGCATAACCGGGATACCGCGTATTACTCAATCCTGGATTACGAATGGCCATTGATTCACGAGAATTTCAGAACCTGGCTGGATCCGGAGAATTTCGATGACGCCGGCCGGCAGAAGATCTCGCTTGGCGATCTTAATCGAGCGTTGCGAGGTGACTAGACCAGTTCTCAAAATCATTGACCGCTGGTAGAACGGGCAGCTCCGTCTGCCCCGGATACAGACCCGAACGACTGGGCTGGGCGACACGGAGAGCCTGTCCTGAGCCCGCCGAACGGGATCGCCGGTCTACCAGTCAATGTCATTGAAGACCCGTGTAGTTCGAGCTCCAGAACAGCGCAGCTGACTGGTTCGAGACGTCCTCAGGACGAG
>SKTL01000193.1 GCA_007122555.1 Thermomicrobiaceae bacterium
GATAAGCACCGCATGGATTCCGATCAGGAATCCAACAACCATAATCGGGCTGACCTGATCGGCATCCCCGAGCGCCACTCTCGCCTGCGACCAGACGATCGCGATCATCATCCAGATACAGAGCGCCTTCAGCCAGATGACCATCGACCGGGCCAGTCGATACTGTATCGCTGCATTCTGTTCGGTAATCGGCCACGGGTAGTTGAAGATATGAGGCGCCCGGCCAAGCAGGGTCAGTCCAAAATACAGCCCCGCAGCGATCACAACCGGGAACACCGCGCTCCATCGCCCGGACCACGCAGTCGGTTCGCCAGTCAGCCCGAAACGGCGAGGAACCTCGCCTGGTAGATCAGCCCAGATGAAGAGAAGAAGCAGCACCCCGCTCACAACCCCGGCGAACGCGAGGATTTCGCCAATGTAGTCGAGAAGCGTGCGGGAGACGTTGATTCGTGGCCGCTGGCTCGGGTTATCCAGTCTCATCCCGTCGCTTGACCTGCTCCAGTTCGCGTTCGATAAACGACATGATCATCGTTCGGTAGACCGCCTCAATCAGGTCAGGATCGGCGCCGGAGTCGACCGCGATCGCTCGGACCTTTCGAATGACCGCTTCAACCCGCTCCGGAGCGGGGACTTCGGCGACCGACCCCTTTATCGCTCCGGCGCGCTCCACCTGCGCCTGCCGGGACGCGATCAGACGAACGATCTGGTGGTCGATGTCGTCGATCGCATCCCGGACATCACCGAGCTGTTTCATACCTTCGTTGTTCACCGGCGTCCTTCTCCATCCGAACTGAGATCCTCGTGCGAAGCCGACCTGATCGGCAATCTGACAGTAACGCAGGCTCCGCTTCCGGGCGGGGAGGTGACGGTGTCCTGAATCTCGATTTCCACCAGCGAATCGATCAGTCGCCAGACCATTGTGATCGACCCGCCATCCGGCGTGTGGCGGAACGCGCTGTCGATCAGGTTCATAAACAATTTCAGCATCGCCGATGTATCAGCCCAGAGTCGAACATCGGGTCCGGCCCCGAGTTTCAGGGTGACACCCTTCCGTTCCGCGCATCCTGCAGATTCATTCCCAGCCGCTGAGAAAGGTCTTCGGCTCTGATCAGGCGGGCCCAGATGGCCAGGCTCAGTATACCGACAAGACGGGTTTCCCGCGGATTATTCAATTCGACGCGATTCCGCCGTCAGGGGAAACGAACATGCGGCGGGGAGCCCGCCGCAGCATCTAGATCACACCCAGAAGCCAGAGTATGATGATTATGAGTATGATCGTTCCGCAACCGATACCTCCACCGCGCATGGTGAACCTCCAGAGTTAGATGTCGCTCTAACAGTGTCGTCACTGCTGAATGGCCATTTCCGGCGCACTTGGTGTGCCATCGGGTGATTCAGGACGTTACGCGGCGCCGGCGCGAGACGATCAGGTCAGCAGAATAATGAGAATAATGATCAGCACGAGCGTGCCGAGACCGATTCCAATGCGCATGGCCGTTTCCTTCCTGAGCGTGCTCAATCCCCGAATCCGCGCTGTTCGGACACTATCTGTCAACGCATTTAACGTGCCGGTAGCCACCAACGTGCTGAACTGCCGCATACCTCAGCTTCAGCGTTACAATCTGCGCACCGCAGCAGCGATGCGGCTGCAGGGACATTCGGGGCAAGGGGGTCAGGGCGGAGGAACCCGAACGAACCATTTTATGCGGATAAGGTCTCTTGTGCGCATTAACATCACCGCGGGAGATCCGAACCCCCCGCCGCGGTTGCGACGATCTGCTAGCATAGCTCCGGATTCGATCAATGACAGAGGGTTGGGCTCGCGAACATGTCTATCCTCGAAGTGCTTCTTGTGCTCGTCTGCGGTGGCGGGCTGTTTCTGATTCTCGGCGTCGGCGCCTGGGTCCTGATCAACAAATCGCCGTTACAAGACCCGGATAGCCGTCAGCAGGAAAAGCTCGACGAGCTTGATCGGGAGTACGCGGCCGGCGATCTCGATGAGGCCGAGTACGATCGGCGACGGGCGCAGATTCTCACGAGCCGGATGCGCTAGCGGATTCACCACCTGGATGCCCGATGATTATGTCACCTTGTCGCGCGCTGGCGGACGGTCGCGAATGATCCGGTGGTGTTCCGGGGCGATGCCGCTACGTGCACATCGCCGCAAGCGATCGCAGGTTCGGTAGTTCCAGATCAGGGGTCGCGGTGGCCGGAGGCGTCGCCCCCAGACCGGGTTTGTCATGACGGCGATTGATCCAGACGGTCGTCAACCCGAGCTTCTTGGCCGGCTCGTGATCGTGGAACATGCTCTGCGCCACGTGCAGCAGTGTCGATGGATCCCCGCCGACACGGTCGATCGTCATGTGGAACGGTCGAAGGTCCGGTTTGTAGACCCCGGCCTGCTCCGCGGTGACGATCACGTCGAACTCCACGCCAAGCTTGCGATTGGACTGGGCAAACAGATCGTCATCGCTGTTGGTGATCACCGCCAGTTTGAAGTGCTGCTTGAGAATCGCGAGCGACTCCGCTGAATCCGGAAACGCGGGCCAGTCCGGAACAGAGCTGGAAAACGCCAGCAGATCGTCGGTCGTCGGCCGGACGTTGTGTTCCGCCCCGATTCGCTCCAGCACCTCGGCGAGCACGTCCCGATATGTCGAGTACGGCGACTGCTGAGCGATCGACTCGTTGGCGGCGAAGGCGTCCAGTATCTGGTTGTCGGACCAGTCGAGCCCGTATTGCTCCAGAATCGGCCGCAACGTCTGGACGATCCCGGTTTCCCAGTCGATCAGCGTGCCGTACACATCGAAACTGAGGAAGCTGAATCCCTGGGGGATCTGTTTTCCGCGGCTCGTGCTAATCATCGAACAACGCCCTGTTCACGTCCCACGTCGCCGGATTACCGTCGAAGTACGTCTGGCGCTCAAGCGACTGCCGGACGAGCGCCGTCATATCCATCAACGACTCGGCTTGCTCGGATTCGGCCACCGTTGCGTGGGTCGTCGGATGCGCCGGCACGAAGACGGTGCAGCAATCATCATCCGGCACGCTCGAGATCGACTCGGTGCCAAGCA
>SKTL01000381.1 GCA_007122555.1 Thermomicrobiaceae bacterium
GATGACCTGTTCTCTGGGCAGTTTGAGATGCTGGTTGATGGGCTGAGAGAGTTGGCGCTTGCGGATCGCGGGAATCGAGACTTGAGCCGTCGCCAGATGGCGACCGCCTTGCGACAGGTGATGATCGAGCTGCCTGTCTATCGCACGTATGTTGATGACGACGGGGCTGACCAGCGCGACCGCCAGATCCTTCAGGATACGCTGGAGACTGCTCGTGGAGCGGTTGACAACATCGAGGACGCGGTCTGGGCGTTTCTCGGAGAGGTGTTGCTGGCCAATGGTGATGACGATACCGCGCGGTCCAGACGCGCCTGGATGCGTCGCTGGCAGCAGTTTACCGGTCCGCTCATGGCGAAAGGCCTGGAAGATACCGCGCTGTATGTCTACACGCCACTCTCGTCGCTCAACGAGGTTGGCGGCGAACCGGAGATACTTACCCCGAATGACCTGCACGCGCATAACAAGCATATCGCGGCTCACTGGCCGCACAGCATGTTGACCAGCTCCACGCACGACACGAAGAGGAGTGAGGACGTTCGGGCCCGCATCAGCGTGCTGAGCGAGCTTCCCGACGAATGGCTCGGTTATCTCAACGACTGGCGGGCCGAAAACGCCCGGTTCCGGGAGACGGTGAACGGGATCGCGGCGCCGGACGCGAACGAAGAGCAGTTGATCTATCAGACCCTTCTCGGAGCCTGGCCGCTGGAGCGGTCCGAGTTCAGCGCGTTTCGTGATCGTGTCAAACAGTATCTGACCAAGGCGATGCGCGAGGCGAAGGTGCATACCAACTGGATCGCCGTCGACGAGGCGCACGAGGCGGCAGTTCTCGGGTTCGTCGACCGGATTCTGGATGCTGACCCGGGCGGGCGATTCTTCCGGGATCTGGTTGCATTCCAGACGCGAATCGCCAGCCACGGCGCCTGGAATAGCCTGGCGCAAGTTGTCCTGAAGCTCACCAGTCCGGGATTTCCAGATATCTACCAGGGGAATGAGTTGTGGGACTTCTCACTGGCCGATCCGGACAATCGGCGTCCGGTCGATTTCGAGACTCGTGAAAGTTATGTTCAGCAGCTCGAACAGGTTACCAGCCCCGGTGTTCCCGAGCTTGTTCAGCAATGGCGAGACGGTCGCATCAAGATGCTGGTCACCGCATGCGTGCTGCGCACCCGGCGTGACAATCCGGAACCGTTCCAGAGTGGAGACTACCTGCCGCTTGACGTTGAAGGCGAACATGCAGATCGCGTTATCGCCTTCGCTCGACGCTTCGATGATCAGTGGGCAGTGACGGTTGTCCCGCGGCACACGACACGTCTGGTTCCTGCGGATGAGGCGCCAGTCGGCGAATCCGTCTGGGGCGACACGCTCGTACTGATTCCGAACGAGGCGCCGTCTACCTGGGTGGATGTTATTACTGGCGATCGGCTCGATCTGAATGCCGAACGAGCGATGCCGGTTTCCGCGGCCCTGAAATCCGCTCCGGTATCGGTGCTCCGATCCGAGTAATTGAGTCGAACAGTGAAATGGGGAGCGAGTTGAAATTCGATCCGAGTCAGATGGAGCATCCGGATATCTACAAGGTCCTTTCCGGCGTGGTGATCCCCCGCCCAATCGCCTGGGTTTCGACGTTTGGTCCGGATGGCGTTCCGAACGTTGCTCCCTACAGTTTCTTTCAGCCGATAACTCCGAGCCCGCCGCACGTGTCATTTTCGGCAGGATCTCGCGACGGCGTGAAGAAGGACACCGAGCGGAACATAGAAGCGACCGGGGAGTTCGTGGTCAATATCGTCAGCAGCGAGATCGCCCGGCGGATGGCGATCAGCGCGCTCGACTTCGCCCCGGAACAGAGCGAGTTCGCGGCCTCCGGGTTGACGCTCGCTCCCTCTGACTGCGTCTCGGCGCCTCGAGTCGCCGAGGCGCCCGCCAGTCTTGAATGCGAAATGCGGCAGATGATCCCGGTCGGCGATGAACGCTATGGCGCTACGCTGATTATCGGAGAGGTCGTCCGGTTTCACGTTCGCGATGAGCTCGTGTTGGAGAATCACCGGATCGATTTCTACGCGCTGGACGCGGTTGGCCGGCTGGCCGGAGACTGGTATTGCGCAACGAACGATCAGTACGAACTCCCCAGATCACAGTATCAGCGGGAGCTTTCGGACTGGTTTGAATAGAAATGCCGAGCGGAGGGTGATCGCCGATGTCGTATTTCGTGTTGAGCTACGAGGTGGTCGACGATTATGTTGAGCAGCGCGCGAGGTACCGCGACGAGCATCTCGGCATCGCCCGATCGGCCTGCGAGCGGGGAGAGCTGGTGCTCGCGGGCGCTCTGGGCGATCCGATTGATGGGGCGATGCTTGTCTTCAGGTGCGAGGATTCTTCGATTCCCGAAGACTTCGCCCGGAATGACCCCTATGTCAGGAACGGGCTGGTAACGCGCTGGACCGTCAGACCCTGGAATGTGGTGATCGGTGGACAAGCGGGCTAGCAGCAGACCTGCTGGCAGGCTCAGAGATAGCCGCGCAACAATGTGTTCACCATATCCTCGACGAACGTTTCCGGATGAGCCGGCGGAAGCAGGACGTTGGCAACCAGCAGTGCTGAGGCGAAGGTCTGCGCCATCGCGTCCGCTTCCCTGCGGCTTAATTTCTCCTCACCGATCGATTCAATCAGATACTCGCTGATCCGTGACAGCGCCGGGCGCGCACGCTGCTGAATCACCAACTGCGCGTCCGATTCGCTCGGTCCGCCCCTCAGAACGGCGCGGATGATCCCGCTGCGTTGACTGATCACCGATGAACTGCTGGCGCCCAGCGCGATCAACGCCGCGCGTGCGTCGCCGGGATACTGGTCGAGAATCTCGTCCACATTCCCCAGCGGCGTCCGCTCCTTGATCAACGTGTGGAACAACGCTTCCTTCGAGGGGAAATGGTAGTAGAGCATTCCGCGGGATAATCCGGCGTGCTCGGAGATCGCTCGGGTGGTCGTCGCTGCAAATCCCTGCGCCGCGAAAAGCTCTTCGGCTGCATCAAGCAAGCGCTGACGACCGGAATCGTCCGCCTCGACAGGCTTTCCC
>SKTL01000454.1 GCA_007122555.1 Thermomicrobiaceae bacterium
CTCGTGACACTCGTAATACTCGCCCCGGTTGTACATGGCGATCCCCTGGAGCAGTTCGGCTGGCGGGGAATCATCGCATCGCTCGGTCATTACGTCTCCTCAGATCGAGTGCGTTTGAACCTGTTTCGCAGACTTCCGGATTGATATGCTTACGGTAAGGCAAGCTAACGCGCTGGGATGTCGCCTTCAATGCAGACATCACTCGGGAACAGAATCGGAGATACACCCCATGGCTCTCAGCCTCACTCGATTGCGCCGCACGATCATTCTCTTGAGTATCGTCCTGGCGAGCGCGCTGGTCCTGGCCGCAGCGCCGGCTGCGTTCTCCGCCGAAGACAATGACGTTTCAATCGAGGAGTTTCAGCCGATCACGATCAGCGAAAACACGCTCCTTGATCTCGAAGCGGTCGCTGAGGATCTCGATCCCCTGACCATGCTGATGATCTTCATGCAACTTGAAGATCTCGCTGAGTTCGACTCCAACCTGGATGAGGACAGCTTCTACGACGTCGATAGTCTGGATGCGGTCAATGAGCACCTGGGCGATACCTTTGTCGAGCCAGGCTATCTCCCGGATGGATTGTCAGACGGCGAGGCTCACTTTGGCGTTGGCGACGCCGGATACGCCACCGTCACGATCGATGTAGCCGTCGCCCGCAACATTACGCGTCTGCTCGAACTTCCGGTCGACTGGCTTCCCGATCCATCCGAGCATGAAACAGTGACCATGACGATTGATATTCCGGCGTCAGGCCTGGCTGGCTGGAAATCCGGACTTGATACAGCGATGGTCGGCCAGATGGCGCTGCCTCAGAAAGATATCCCGGAGAGTGTTGATCTTGACGCCCTGCGAGATGCGATTCTCGAGGATCCGCGAATGCCCGACGAACTGGCGGATCAGCTTGGCGCCATCGACAACTGGGACGAGACTGTTCCAGTACCTGTTCCCGACGGCGCTGAATATGAGGATCTGACGATCAACGGCAACGCCGGTTTCATGTTGACGATGGATGGCGAAGGCGGGGTAATCGCCTGGGAGTCCAATGGCGTGTTGCACTTCGTCGCCGGCAATGTCGGGGCGGATGAACTCCAGCAGATCGCCGAGTCCATGGAATAGCTCGATCCCTGAATCAGAACTACGGGAAACGCGGGAGTTGATCTCCCGCGTTTCGTTTGCCATTGAAACGTGGAGATGGGATCAGCCCTCCGAGGCAAGACCCGCCAGCAACTCCAGTTCGTCAATGACATACCGTGTGATCAAGAAGTTGTCGCGAACCACTTCACGTCCGGCCTCACCGAGCTGTCTCCGCAATTCCGGATCGTTCATCAGTTCGACGACTCGCTCGGCCATCATCTCCTCATCGTGGGGGTCCACCAGGAACCCACCGGTCCCTTCCGGCATCTGGATGGGTATTCCGCCGGTGTTTCCGGCGACCATTGCGGTCCCTTTCCAGAGCGTCTCCGAAACGATCAGACCAAATCCTTCGCGAATCGACTTCTGAACGACGACATCGGAATTCCGCTGAAAGACATTGACCTCCATGTTGCTGATACCGGTCAGGTTCGTTGCAACGATGATGTCGTCGTCGCCGTCAGCTTCGCCGCGGATTTCAGCCATCAGATCCCACGCCTCGGGATCGTCAAGCGCCATCGAACCGAGCAGCGCCAGTTGCGCGCCTGGAACCTGCTCGCGGACCTCGCGAAAGATCCGGATCACGCCGAGCGGGTCCTTCCACGGGTCGAATCGCGATACCTGCGTAAGCACCGGACGCTTCGTATCGACGCCGACCCAGGCCATGATCCGCCGACACAGATCCCGCGGAATTTCGAAATTCTTCGGACTGAGCGGGTCGATTCCCGGCGGTATCAGCGCGATGTGATGATCGCGCAGGGTATCCGGCACGAACTTGTCCAGCGTGAACACCAGCGAATCGTATTCATCGATATACGGTTTCAGAAAGGAGAGCACTTCCTCGTTCGGTTCAGACGTGTCGATATGACAGCGCCAGACCCATTTTGCGCCGCCACGACCATGCATTCGCAGGAGCGGAACCGGCTGCGGGTCATGGACGACAATCAGATCGTATTCGGATTCGAACTCGCGCGCATTGAAACTGTTTTGCAGCAGGTAGGTCTCGCGGTCCTCTTCGGGGAGATCGTAAGGGGCCCCCTGCAGCGCATTGTGAAATCGCTTGGTGACTTCGAAAAACTTCGTCTCCCCGGCGATGACGCGCCAGTCGACATCGAGTCCCATTCCGCGTTGCAGGGCGAGGGACGAGCGCAGCAGTTCAGAGACCCCGCCGCCATAGGGCGTCGCGTTCAGATGCAGAATCCGATACCCCTTGAGCCGCTGTGCGAGATCCCGGAGTCGATCAGCCTGGTCCGTGTTAATGAGCGGGAGATAGTCATCAAGCGGTTCTGTCGCGATATCCACCAGATTGAGCACTTTTCCCCCGTTCGTACCGATATCTGTGTCACATCGTCATTCTGATGATACTATCATCGGGAACTGCGCTGTCGATAGATTCCGTTTCGGACGGGCGTAGTCTGTTTGACGGACATGGGGCGCCTGGCGCGTGCATCGCTGAACTGATTGATCGAACGACGGAGAGGGTTACTCCCATGTATGTGCGCGTGCTGAGTTTCACCTGCCGGGTGGACGCAGAGAAGCAACAGATTCAGAACGTCTACCGGCTCGTTATTGACGAGGTCAGACACATCGACGGTTTTATCGGATCCACTCTCCTGATGCGGGAAAACGCATGTTCCGGAATGGCGATGATCTACTGGCGCCACGAGGACGCCGCGACCGAAGCCGGTCCCGGAATCATTTCGGTGCTGAGCGAGCACGCTCATCAGCTGCTCGACCACGCACCGGACATCGAGGGCTATCACGTGATTGAAAACGGAATCATTCCAGGAGAGAGTCACGAGTCAGGCGATGCCTCGCCGGGCGAGTGAAACGGAGCAGGCAGTGAACGCGATTCCGCACGTCAACACGTTCTCGATTGTTGGGCGTGATTCCGAGACCGGTGATCTCGGAGTTGCCGTGCAATCGAAATTCTTC
>SKTL01000242.1 GCA_007122555.1 Thermomicrobiaceae bacterium
ATCGGTGTCGAGATGGATGTCCAGACCGCACCGATTTCCGAAACGCTCGGAGACATGCGAGCCGGCGAGCTGGATGCTGCTATCTTCAACTGGACATATGGCGGCTGGATGGGTGAACCGGACGGCCGTACGACGCTGCTGACTGGCGCGTTCAACAATTTCAGCCAGTTCTCCAGTATTCAGATCGACAATGTGCTTTATCAAGGGGTCGCCGCGATCGATCCAGAAGAGCGCAGGACCATCTACCGCGGCTTGCAGGAGCGCGTCGTCGATCTATCGCCGTTTCTGTTGCTGGCCTATCCCTACGACTGGTATCACGCAGGCAATCGGGTGCAAGGTTTGCCCGATGGGGTTCGGTGGGATTCCCGGGTGCTGCGCAAGTTGTCCAGGTGCTGGGTGTTTGATCCAGATCAGGGGGAATAATCCGGCCCGGACCCCATCCTCTGGTACAATCCACGGTCGTAAACACGTCGACGATTCTTCGTTTTGCATCGTTCCCTGGAGCACCAATGTCCGAATCCAGAATCTACGGCGGTCAGGCAGTGATGGAAGGCGTGATGATGCGCGGCCGTCGCAATATGGCCGTGGCAGTTCGCGCCCCGAACGGCGAGATCGCCGTTTATCAGGAACCGCTGAAGATGGGGAAATGGACCGAGCGCGCCCGCCCGCTCCCGTTCATCCGCGGCGTGTTCATGCTCTGGGACACGATGGTGCTGGGGATGCGATCCCTGGTCTTTTCGGCAAACGTTGGCTTGATCGAAGGCAATGTTAAAGAAAACCGCGATGCTGCTGAAGACGACCTGACCGGGACAGCGCTCTGGGTGACGGTCGGCGTATCGATCATCTTCTCGATTGCGCTCTTTTTCGTGCTTCCGCTGGCGATCACCGGATTTCTGGATCGATACATTGCCAGTGATACCCTCAGTAACGTGGTTGAGGGCATCATCCGCCTGGCGATCCTTGTCGGGTACATGCTCCTGATTGGCCGGATGAACGACATCAAACGCGTGTTTTCCTATCACGGCGCCGAGCACAAGACGATTAACGCCTACGAGGCAGGCGATGACCTGACGGTTGAGAATGTCCGCAATCACAGTATCAGTCATCCCCGCTGCGGGACCGGGTTCCTGCTGGTCGTGGTGCTTCTCTCGATCTTCGTGTTCGCGTTGCTTGGCCGGCCGGACTGGTTCTGGCGGATCTCGTCACGTATCTTCCTGGTCCCCGTTATCGCCGCAATGGCGTATGAGTTCATTAAACTCACCGCGCAGTACTATGAGAACACGCTGATTCGGATTCTCGTGGCCCCGAGTATGGCGCTGCAGCGACTGACCACGCGCCCGCCGGACGATGGAATGCTGGAAGTTGCGATCGTTTCCTTCAAGCGCGTCCAGGCGGCCGAGGGCGAGATATCCGAGGCCGATGCGGAGCATGAAGACGTTGTTCCCGTCGACGAGAGCGGTATCCCGCTCGAACCGGCCCAGGAACAACCCGCTACGGCGCCGGAACCGGCAACGTCGACTGCATCGTAAGCGTTACTCGAGTGAATAGCTCCGGTCAGTCTCAGTTGATTCACCGCAGGGAAGGGTCATGCCGTGAGTGAAGGCGGGTCACAGCCATCGGCGAAACTCTGGGGAGGACGCTTCAGCCGCCCGACTGATGCCCTGGTTGATGAACTGAACGCATCCATCGGGTTCGATCAGCGCTTCGCCCGACACGACATTGCGGGATCGATCGCTCATGCCCGAATGCTCGCGAAGCAGGGCATTATCTCCGCTGACGATCAGGCCGAAATCGAACGGGGCCTGAAGCAGGTCTGGCGCGAGATTCAGGCGGGAACGCACGAGTTTCGACAGTCCGACGAGGACATTCACCTCAGTGTCGAGGGTCGCCTGCGCGAGATTATCGGCGCGCCTGCCGGCCGTCTGCACACCGGACGTAGCCGGAACGACCAGGTCGCGACTGATTTCCGAATGTGGTGCCGTGAAGCGGTCTTGATGCTTGCCGCCGGAGTCACCGACGCCATCAATGCGCTACTGGAGATCGGCGACCGCTATCCGGACGCCATTCTTCCGGGTTACACTCACTTGCAACGCGCACAGCCGGTGTTGCTACGCCATCACATGCTCGCCTACGGTGAGATGCTGCTCCGGGATCTCGACCGTTTGCGGGATGTCTATCGGCGAACGAATCAATCGCCGCTCGGGGCCGGCGCACTGGCCGGGGTGACGTATCCCATCGACCGTGAGATGACCGCGCAACTGCTCGGGTTCGACGATGTCTGCGCCAACAGTCTCGATGCCGTTTCGGATCGCGATTTCGTGATCGACACGCTCCCGGCCTGCAGCCAGATTTCGATGCATCTCTCGCGTCTGGCTGAGGAGCTGGTTATCTGGTCGACACCCGAATTTGGCTTCATTGAACTTGACGACGCGTTCGCGACCGGCTCCAGCATCATGCCCCAGAAGAAGAATCCGGACGTCGCCGAGCTGATCCGCGGCAAGACCGGACGGGTCTACGGGCATCTGATTGCAATGCTCACGGTGAACAAGGGGTTGCCGCTCTCTTACAATAAGGATCTGCAGGAAGACAAGGAAGGCGTTTTCGACACTGTTGACACGCTCGGGATGATTCTTCGGGTACTCCCTCCGATGCTACAATCGACGACGTTTCGACCCGAGCCAATGGAACAGGCAGCGGGGGGCGGATTTGCGCTGGCGACGGACATTGCCGATTACCTGGTCAAGCAAGGGTTGCCGTTCCGTGAGGCGCATGAGGTAGTCGGGGCCGTTGTTGGCTATTGCGCCGCCGAGGGCAAAGACTTTCCGGCGCTTTCAGTTGACGAATGGGCGCGATTCAGCCCGATTCTTGCCGAAGGACGACCGCCGTTGACGCCGCGTGACGCGATTGAGGCCCGCAATGTTCAGGGGGGCACCGGCGACCAGGTCGTCAAGGAGGCGCGCCAGGCGTTTGACGCTCGTTTCGAGACGTTTCAGGAATGGATAGCTGAGAAGACCCAGCAGACCGCTGTCCTCGATGCGTTACTCGAGACTGAGTAGAGGGCCAGCATGACCGCGATCGAACGTTCTCGATATCATCAGAATGCAACGGGTGATCCGGCGATCGTGACTCGAACAGTCAGTTCCAACGCCGAAATGGAAGCGGTCTATCAGATACGCCGGGACGTGTTCGTGCGCGAACAGGGGCTGACCAGATCGGTGTACGACGAACCGGACGATCGGGTCAGCGTTCACGTAGTCGCTCAGTCAGGCGGACAGATTCTCGGAACAGGCAGGCTCACGTTCATTCGGGACGAAGCGCAAATTGCCTGGCTCGCGATACTCAAGCCTGCTCGTGGGACTGGCGCGGGAAAGGCGATAATGCAGCATCTGCTGGAGATCGCCGCTGAACATCCTGTGCAATACGTCAGCCTGAATGCGCAGACCCACGCGCTCGGCTTCTATGAACGCTTCGGGTTTGAGTCGATCGGCAATCGATTTCACATGAGCCAGATCGAACACCAGTTCATGGTGAAAGTGCTCGACCCGGCTGATTAGATCCACCTTCGGCTAGTCTGTTCGGGTCGCCAGATCTTCCTGGCGCGATTGCGTTCGCGACACGACCGCATTCCACACTTCCTCCGGGTGATCTGCGAGCAGAATTATCAGGTCGTCCTGCGACGCTCTGCGCATCACTTCGTCGGTCGCTTCAAGCTCGTTCAGAACGACGGCAATCTTTTCTGCAGGGAAACCTTGTTTCGTGAGCGTGGACCGCATGATTTCGGCTACTTCTCCCTCGTCGCGGCCGCGCAGGTGGTAGTCCTCGCGTACGATAATCTCATCGAACGCTTCAGCGGAGAGTTCGGCGAACCGAATGATGTCCTCATCGCGTCGATCGCCCGGCATGGAGATCATCGCCAGTGACCGGGTCGGGTTCAGCCGGTGCACGAAGTCCGTTAGCTCCTGCAAACCGGCGACGTTGTGACAGTAGTCAACGATCACGCGGTAGCCGCCCGCGTCGAGCAAGTTCAGGCGACCCGGGGAGTGGAAGAATGACGTCGAGAATGACCGCAGACCGGTGCGAATCGTTTGCAGCGAGATGTTTGACGCATATGCTGCGGCAGTCGCCGCCAGGGCGTTCTTCACGTTCACGCGAGCGCGACCCTCGAAGGTCGCCGGGATATCCAGGACGTTGAGAATCGTCGTCTCCCGTTTGCCTTCTGCAAGACAGATCGTTTCGGTCTCTCCCTGCCGGCGTAAGAAGACCGCGATTCCGCGCGAACGAAGGTGACTGCGGACGACTTCGTTGCTCTCATCCATTGAGAAGTAGATGATTTCGCCACGGGCGCGGCGCTCCATCTTCAGGCACCACTCATCGTCTGCGTTGAGGATCGAATAGCCATCGTTCCAGGTTGCAGCAGGAACTACCGCCTTGACCTCGGCGAGTTCCTCGATTGTGTCAACACCGCCGACACCGAGATGGTCGCCGGTTACGTTCGTCACCACCGAGACGTCACACCGGTCGAATCCGAGTCCGGCCCGGACGATACCGCCGCGTGCGGTTTCCAGGACGGCGTGTTCGACAGTTGGGTTCTGCAGCACCATCTGCGCGCTCTGCGGGCCGCTCATGTCCCCTTTGAGGATTTGCGTGCCGTCGATGTAGATGCCGTCGGTCGTCGTCAGTCCGACTCGCTTCCCGGCCATTTTCACCATGTGGGCGATCATCCGGCAGGTTGTCGTCTTGCCGTTGGTGCCCGTTACGGCGGTGATCGGAATCCGTGAGCGAGTCCCTTCCGGGAAGAGCGTGTCCACAACGGGACGGGCCACGTCCTGCGGCTCGCCTTCAGTCGGGTGAGTATGCATTCGGAACCCGGGGCCCGCGTTCACCTCGCAGATCGCCCCGGCCTGGTCTTTGAGCGGGCGCGTGATGTCGTTCGCAATGATGTCGATTCCGGCGACATCGAGTCCTATGATCAAGGCGGCCTGTTCGGCTATCTCGATATTATCCGGGTGGATTTCGTTCGTAAGATCACGGGAAATCCCGCCCGTGGACATGTTTCCGGTCAGTTGCAGTTGAACAAACTCGCCGTTGGCCGGAATCGTTTCGAGCGTCCGCTCACTCTTTTCCAGAACGCTGATGACTGACTGGTTGACCGGGATTCGAGTCAGCACCTTCTCGTGCCCGATTCCCCGACGAGGATCACTGTTGGTGATCTCGATCAGCTCGCTGATGGTGTGCTTGCCGTCTCCAATAACATGGGCCGGAACGCGCTCCGCGCAGGCGATCATCTGGCCGTCGACGATCAGAATCCGGTAGTCGCGACCGGTGATGTACGACTCCACCATAACTTGGCCGCTTCGGCTCTCGTCCTGCGCCAGTCGAAAGGACTTGGCCACATCTTCATCATTGAGGAGGTTAATCTGGACGCCGCGCCCGTGGTTACCATCCATCGGTTTCATGACGACCGGATAGCCGATGGATCGGGCGACAGAGAGCGCTTCCTCAAACGAGTCAACCGGCGCCCCGCGAGGCACGGGAATACCAACGCCGTGGAGAAGCTGATTGGTGAGGCGCTTATTTCCGGCGATGTCGACTGCGATGTCACTGGTTTCCGAGGTGACGGTCGCCCAGATACGACGCTGATATACGCCATAGCCCATCTGGACGAGCGATCGGCTGGGATCCAGTCGAATTACCGGAATTCCCCGGCGCTCAGCTTCTTCAACCAGCGCCTTTGTACTCGGGCCGTAGGCGAGCCGTTCAGCGATACGAATCAGCTCTTCCAGCTCTTCTTCGAAAACGAAATCCGGGTCATCCTGATGGACCATCCAGTTGACGAACCGTATCGCCAGCTTGCCGGCTTCCATGCCGAGATCCGGCTGGATGTACTGATAAACGACGTTGTAGACGCCATACTCGCCGGTAGATCGAGTCAATCCCCGCCCGACTTCGGACCCAGCGATTGTTTGTAGCTCCAGCGCAATATGTTCGGCAATATGTCCAAGCCAGGTGCCTTCCTGGACGCGTTCGAGGAATCCGCCTGGCCGGCCGAGTGAGCAATAGTGATCGTGAAGCGACGGGATGTGTTTAACAAGATGGTCATAGAACCCGTCGATCGTATTAGATGGACATTCTTCCAGATCGCCAAGATCGACTTTGAGCCGGATAACTGGAACACGCGCCCAGACACTCGGGCCTCGGTAGATCTGGGATTCGAGGATCTTCACTGGCATGGTAACCGGCCCTGCCTCTCCCTAGCGTGTACTGCGGACAACCACCGCCATGATCCCGGATCATGGCATGCCCGCTCGTCGATTACTGATTGCCTGTGCGTGTCAGTTCTGAGGAACGACATTCCGCTCGTCAAGGCTGTAGCGTCCACCCTCGGCCACAAAATGGATGACTGCATTCGAAATCGTGGGCGGCGTTGCGCCATTGACGTTCTCGATATCGGATTGCATCCGCGATCCGTCCACGATAAGAACTGAACCACGGCCGATGACTTCGATCACACCGTCCGGACTGATGAGCGCTGCGGTGTCTTCGTCAATGCCTACTCCAAGAAGCCCGGGATTGTAACTGACCATTGCGACGAGGCGACTGACACGGTTTCGCTCCGTGAAGTGCTGGTCGATGATGACTGAATCAATCAGCCCGAGTCCCCGCGAGAGCTTCGCCATCTTCTGGCGTGGAGTCGGGCCGCTCTGGCCGCCCGCGACCATGACCGTGCTCATCACCGACGCGCCCGCGCTGGTTCCGGCGACCGGTACCCCATCCCGGTTGCGGTTGGCGATTGTTTCCGCGGATCGCGTGCGGCCGAGTATTCGCGCCAGTCGGACCTGATTGCCGCCAGTCATGAATACCCCACTGCTTTGCTCAAGACGTTCGACAACACCATCATCATTCGCGTCGGAACGATCGCGGATATCTACAACGTCGACATGATCAACGCCGAGATCACCAAAGATCGATCGGTACTGATCGCCAGCATCCTGTATCCGTGATGCTGTCGGGATTACCGCAATTCGCGCTTCATCCCCGCCACTCAGTTCAACGAAGCGACGCAGGATGATTCGATCGCGCGTCTTGTCTTCCGCGCCGCCGATTGCCAGAAGAGGGCCAGAAACTCGTCTTGTCACCATACCACCGAAAAATATCAGAATATCAGAGAATCACGGTTCACCATGCTGCAGTATCCTGCGGGCAATTATACAGCCCCCGCGAGGCCGAACTTACGCATCTGCGGGTTTACGTTCATGGGCGCCCCGCCGAACGAGCTCGTCCATGATCTGCAGATAGTCCTCGACGCACATCGCGACAACCACTTCACCGTGGACTGTGCGCTCGACTGTGCTCATGACCGCCGCGAACTCTCCTTCGTATTCACCATCGAGTCGATCCATTGCGCCCGCCTGCTCCAGACCGCTCCTGATCAACGTGACTGTCTCTTGCGCGGAACGGCCGCGCAAGTACGTCGGGTTCCACTTGATGACGATCCGATCGGCTCGTTCTCCGGCAATCCTGCCGAGCCCGACGAACACAGAATCCTGCCTGTCTCCGGCCGTGCCAATGATCGCCGTAACTCGCGACGCATCTGGAAACAGGTGATTCGCAAAATCGATCAAGAAGGTCAGGCCGCTCTCGTTATGCGCGAAATCCACAACCACCGTTACATCGCCGAGTTCAAACACATTCAGTCGCCCCGCGTTATGCTCGCGATCAGGATGGAACGAACGCATCGCCTCAGCGATCTCGGATACCGAAACTCCCATGCCGATTGCCGCGCCGCAAGCCGCCAGCGAGTTCTCGACCATGTGGCGGGCACTGCCACCGTAGGTAAGTGGAACTTCCACGAGCGGGATCACCGGGACGCGGGCTCCTGAACGTATGAGCATGATCACTCCCTCATCGGTAACAAGACACTGACCGCCGTTCGTTGCGTGCTGCTCGATGGCCGGGTTTAAGGGATTCTGGGATATCAACAGAACAGGAGCCCGCACATCGGGCATTTGCGCCAGCACCAGCGGGTCGTCCGCATTCAGTACGACCAGGCCGTCGCTCCGGGTTGTGCGAACGACAGTCGCCTTGACCTGAGCGAGCGTTTCGACGGTCTTGACTCCATGCAGGTCAAGGTGATCCGGTGTGACGTTGAGCATGACGCCGACGTCATTCGATTCATACCCAAGTCCACGCAGCAGAATTCCGCCGCGTGCGGTCTCGAGCACCGCGCAGTCGACGCTGTCGTCGGTGATGACCCGTCTCGCTCCACCGTGTCCGGTGTAGTCGCCATCGATCACCTGTTTGCCATTAATGTAGACGCCGCTTGAGCTTGACCAGCCGACGCGCTTGCCGGTATGTCTGAGGATATGCGCCAGAAACCGGGTCGTGGTTGTCTTCCCGTTCGTTCCAGTGATTGCCGCGGACGGGATACGACGTTCTGTATCGCGGATCCAGGTCGGTTCGTCAGGATCGTCCTCGTCGGACTCTGCGACGATTGTATCCTCGATCTTTTCGTCGAGCCGCCGGATCTGCTCCCCGCAGCAGAGCTCGAACGCGATCCGTGCGATGGCGCGAGCTTTCGCGCGATGCGACCAGGGAAAACTAACGCTGACATGGCCAGGTTCGTCCATTCGGTGGATTGAGGGTAGCGGTTGATCGAGTTTGAGGCGCTTGTGAAGCGCGACAACGACTCCGCTGAGCGCCTGGACTGGATCTGAAGAAACGTAGTGATTGGTGTGCTCGGCGATATATTGCTGCCGGGCGACGCCAAGTTGTTCGCCGTCTTCCAGTCTGACCTCGAGCTTGATTACCGGTTCAAGCGCAAACAGGTTCGGCCCGTCGAGGTCGCGAATCTCAACGAGTTCCATTCAAGTCCCCAATCCCCACGCCACCCCGGTCGACGGGATCGATCATTCCGGTTCTGCAGGAAACAGCCAATGACGCGCAGAACGATAACATGCCGCTGCGAATTCGGAAACGAGCTATGACAACAGCTAGCTCGATTCGACCTCTCCGTCAGTGTCAGGCGCGTCGTTCCGGTCAGCTGCCAGGTCGCCGCGTTCCGTGATCACTGGAGCTGACACATGATCCGGAGCCTTCTCCGAGACGATTGGCATGAATCCCGCGGTCAGCGATTGCTCCACGATATCGCGACGGACCATCGCTTCGGCCTGCTGCAGGGTATCGCGCACTGGATGGTCGGGCATCACTTGACCGAGCATTTCTCGCACCTGGCGCATGAGGTCGATCGTCTTGTTGAACGCGAGGACCAGGTCACCCTCGCTCAGCTCAATCTGCTCCAGAACCTGGACCATGGGCGAACCCTGACACCAGGCGCGCATGGCTCCATAGAATCCTTCGCTGTGACCGGTCGAAATGAACAGTCCATTGCGGTGCTCGGTTCCGAGAACTTCTCGTTCAAGCTCTTCGAGCCGCCTTCTTAGCAACACCAGGCGTTTCGGAAGGCTGTACTTGTTGGTAAAACGGAAGTCCCGGTCATATGCGTACCAGGAGAACACCTCCGCGAGATCAGGCGAGTCCAGCTTGTCGAGCATGCCCCGATCGAGCATTTCGCAGATGATCAACCCGTTGGTGTCGAAGACGTTTGCCAGGGTGTCCGATTTTGAGGTTGGTTGACCTCGGTGAAGGTAGTCGAAGCGATGCAGGACATCCCTGATTCCCTTGATCAGATTGGAAATTCGCTCGTCTTCTTCCTGTCGTTCACGAGCCAGCCGGTTTTCGAGCTGCACGCGACTGCGTTTGATCTGCGATACGCGCTTGAGGTTTCGCTGATGCTCTTTTCGTCGATCGCACGTGTGGCAGGGGTGCTGCTGGCGATGCTCGGCAATCTCCTTGAGGCTTCGACGGACATCGTTCAAGTCCTCCTCGAGGCGCGACCGTTCCCCGGCGTAGCGGTCTTGCAGCAACGCGCGATGCTCCTCGATCTGCTGGTCAAGGTCGGGAAGGTCGAGATCAGCAAATGCGTTCCAGATGTCCGCCTGCTCGCTGGATGAAAGAACCTCGCTGATATCATCAACGGGCTCGGCCAGGTCGACAAGTGGATCTGGCAACGAAATGTTCAGAGAAGGAGACGGCATATAGTCGATCTGCCGGTACTCGCTGATCAGCTCGATACGCTCCGGAGTCAGAAACAGCCCAACTCCACCCTGACTGCCGCGCCCAAGATAAATGGTCCAGCCGAAATCACGGGTGTGAACCGGCTGGCCGGGATCGAGCGTCTTGAACAGCCGACGGAGCGCTTGCCTGCCCGGCTCTTTGAACGGTCGCTCTTCGGTGTCGAACTTGATGTTCCCCAGCTCGCGAACGATTCGGCGTTCCCGATTCTTGAGCGTGGTCAGCGACGAATTGATGCCCCGGTAGTCGCGAAGCAGGTCATCGCCATCTTCGTACCCGATCAAGCACCCCTGCGGAACGTCTTCGACTTTCTTCGACTGTTCCATGATCTCATCCTCGAGATCTCGCATGCGCCGGGCGCTCTGGAACTGAGCTAGGCTCTGCTGCAGCATATGACGGACGCGTTCCCCGCGCGGCGGATCCCAGAGATTGAGGACGGTGTTGTAGCGAATCGCAAACGCGCTGCGAACCGGCAGCAATTCGCCGGTCGCGATTTCCAGGGTCGAGCCGAAGTTCATCCAGGGTGTATAGGGCACGACGACATTGCCTTTTTCGTCCATGCCGCGCCGTCCGGCTCGCCCCGCCATTTGCTGGAACTCGTTGGGGATCAGGGGACGTCTCCGCTGACCGTCCCACTTGCTCATCCGTCCAATGACAACCGTTCGAGCCGGCATGTTCACGCCGAGCGCCAGCGTATCGGTCGCGAAGACCACCTGCATCAGGCCTCGCGAGAACAGCGCTTCGACGAACTGCTTGAGAATTGGGAGCAATCCGGCGTGATGGAAGCCGATCCCCTGCCGGGCAAGCGAGGTGATGATCTGTACCTGATCAAGCTCGCGATCTTCCTCCCGCATACTTTGAATGTAGGTCTGAACGATCTCCTCGATCTGGTTCGCGGTGTCTTCATCGGTGATCAGATTTGCGCGCATCAGCGCCATGCGTTGTGCGAAGTCCTGACAGTCCCGGCGGCTGAAGAGAAAATAGATCGCCGGAAGCAACTGCTGGTTGCGCAACGACTGAACGATCTCCCACGGCTGCGGCTCTTCCTGCTCCAGCCGCATGCGCTGTTCACGATTCATCCCGCCGCGTTGGAACGTCTTCTGGATCTCGCCGCCGGTGTCGTCGAAGTCGGCGATCTTGTTGCCGTCATGATCGATGACCAGCCGGAGCTTGCGCTTGTAGAAATAGTAGAGAGCCAGCGGGACTGCGCGTTCATAGTGGGTGATGAGCTCGATCGGCCGATGACTCCGCCCGATCCAGTCAGCAATTTCCTG
>SKTL01000127.1 GCA_007122555.1 Thermomicrobiaceae bacterium
ACAATCCTTCTCGACCGAGACTTCGAGACGGGACGGCGTTACGGGGCCACCGGCACCCCCTCGATAATCAGAGTAGACGCCGAAGGGCGCATCGCTTCTCAACTGGTTGCGGGATCGTCGCCGGTTGTAGAGTTGCTGAACGCGACCGCGCAATCAGGAGAGCAAACGGAGAGAATACTTGCTCCAGGCGCACCGGCCCCGTCCGAACCCTAGACCGGCTCTCAGTCAGTGACGACGTGCCATTGCGGCGCCCGCTTTGAGCGGGACTGCACGATTCTCCACCCGCAATCAGCGCTGATATCGATCAGTGCGAAGCGGTTGGCGTCACAATAGCGCCCGGCCCGATCGGCAGCCCGCAGCCAACAACCGATCCAGTGCTCGTGTTGGAGATGACCTGATGACCTCCAGCGCCGCCAATTGACCGCATCTGTCATACTCTGGTGCGAGCATTCAGGTTGCGCGACTTCCTGTCCAGCGCATCGATAGTGACGGATCGGTCCGATGAACGAGACTGCCGAACAGCCGCCAAGACCGCCGCGGACGCTGGTCGCCACCAATCATCTCTACCTCCTTGCCGTGGTCGGCCTGGCGACGACGCTCATGCTGCAGTCGATGCGCGTGTTCACCTCGTACATGGTGTTCGTCATCGATCAGGCCAATCGCGTCGATCTGGCGATCACGGTCTTTTCTACGTTCGGAGCAATCGCACTGGGCGGGGTGCTGCTGAAAACTGTCCGGTTTCGCCGAACGCTGTTAATTGGCGCGTTTATCTTCGGCATTGGCCGGCTCGGCCTCCAGTTTCTCGAACTCCCCGAAGCCAGGTTGATCCTCGGCGCGGTGGCGATGGCCGCCTGGGGCTGGCTTATGCTGGCCGTATTCCGGCACTGGCGGGAAAGCGCGGCAATTGGCGTCGGTTTCGGAATCGCGCTTGATCTGGTTATCCGGATTGCGGCGAGCACACGGGATCTGCCGTGGAATCCCGGCCCGGCCGAGCATCTGGTTACCGTTATTCTGGTGGTGGGTATGCTGGTCGGCGTGGCCGGTATACGCGGACTGCATATCCAGCAGCTCCCGGAATACTCTACCCGCAGTGTCTGGAGCCTGGCGGCCTTCGGGCCGGGTATCGCGCTCTACTTCATCGTGACCGGCAATCTTGGACTTGTGCAGGAAGCGACCGGCCTGCCGCTTCCAGAGGGCGCGTTGCTGATCGCGCTTGGTACCGCGCTGGGTCTGCGCTTTTCGCTGGTTGCCAGGGATCTTCTGCCGGGGGCTGAAGGCGGCCGGGTGACGACGGGCCCGCTGATCATTGCGATCCTGCTTGCGATGGGATTGTTCCTGATTGGCCAGGGTGGGATCCTCGCCGCACCCGGATTCATACTGTCGTCTGCTGCAGGTGTGGTGTTGCTGGGATTCGCGGTCGCAGGACGGCCATCGAGCGACGACGCGGAACCCCCGATCGCCTATCTGACGCTCGCCTTTACCAGCGGGATGCTCCTCAAAGTCGGATTGCTTTTCCTGTACTACATGTATTCCGGACTCCCGCTCCTGCTCGGGGTGATCGCCGCGACGTTCGTCCTGCTGGCGATCTCCGCGGGTGTTCCGGATACGAGCCGTCCCATTTATCAACCACGTGCGGTGATGATCGGCGCCGGAGCGATGGCCGCGGCGCTGGCGCTGGCAACCGCGTTTCAGCTGTTCACTCATCAGGAAGCCGAAGCGGGACCACCGGGCGGAACCGAGATCACCGTGATGACCTACAACATCCAGAATGGCTTCGACCTCGAAAACCGGTTTGATCTCGAATCAATCGCCCGGACGATCGAAGACGAGGATCCGGACGTCGTCGTCATTCAGGAGATCGCCCGCGGCTGGCTGGTGACGGCCGATCTCGACCAGGTCACCTGGTTGAGCCGACGCCTGGATATGCAGTATGTCTACGGCGCGAACTCCGACGACAGCCTCTGGGGCAACGCGATCTTCAGCCGGCTGCCAATCCAGGAATCCACCACGACCCAGTACAGCGACACGGACAACCTGAAGCGCGGGGCGATCGAGGTCGCGGTAGAGACCGATTCAGGCCCAGTCTGGATCTACGGAACCCATCTGGACAATCCGAGCGATGCTGACGAGGTCCGCTTCTCGCAGGGCCGCGAACTTCTTGCGCTCTGGGATGGAAAACGCCCGGCGCTCGCGCTGGGGGATTACAATGCCGACCCGGACGATGAACTTCTCGCCGAGTTCGACGCCGCCGGTCTGCGTGACCTCGGGGTCGACCTGCCGGACGATGCGTTTACCAGTCCCAGTGGCCGGCGGATTGACTACATCCTGGCGACTGAGGACATCGAACTTATCGACATCCACATCACCGAGGTCTGGACATCGGACCACTTGCCGGTGATCGCCACTGTGCGAGTCCCGGATTAGCGCGGATTCGCCCGTAGCCAGTCAACCACGTCGGCCGCGTTTTGATCCGGCGGGAAGACCGGATAGAAGACATGTTCGATCCAGCCTTCACGACAAATCAGCGTAATGCGTTTGATCAGGCGCATTCCTTCGACCTCGAACGTTGGCAGATCCAGCCCGGCGGCGAATTCCAGGTTCGCATCACTGACGAGCGGAAACGGAAGATGCAGCCGCTCGGCCGCCTCGCGCTGGTAGTCAGTGTCCTGTGTGCTGAGCCCGTACACCGCCGCGCCGAGCTGCCAGAGCTCGTCGTGATGATCCCGAAAGGCGCAGGATTGTGGCGTACAGCCGCGAGCGCCCGGGATGTCGTTCCAGCCTTCCGGGACGTCCTGATCCGGCCGGCCGGTGCGCGGATAGATGTAGATCACCGTGGTTCCGGGTATCTCGGCGAAGGTAATCGTGCTGCCTGCTGTTGTCGGCAGGGTTACCCTGGGAAGCAGCAACCCGGGCAGGTGATCGCAGGCGCCATCGTCTTCCGGAACCGGGAGATCGGCTGGTAACTCGTTGACGTTGTCGGTTCGTGTCATGATTCCTCCAGATTGAAGTAAGCGACGTCGCTTACCCGATTCTGGCGCCGGCGCGAGCTTGACGCC
>SKTL01000143.1 GCA_007122555.1 Thermomicrobiaceae bacterium
AATGGACGGTCAATCGTCGCCCGAAAACGGTCGCCGGCCACGCTGAGGTGGCCCAGTCTCACAGGATATGTAATCCCATGTCGCAGATACTTGTTGCGCTGTCCGGCGGAGTCGATAGCGCAGTCACTGCACTCACATTGAAACAGCAAGGATGGGACCCAATCGGGATCCACCTGCGCCTGTTCGATTCTGACCCGGAAACGCTGCTGGAAGGCGTTTGCTGCGGCGATCAGGCCGCGGAAGATGCCCGCCAGGTTGCGGCCCGTGTCGGAATTCCCTTCTACGTGCGCGATCTTCGCGATGAGTTCGACGAGAACGTCGCTCGTTTCACCATTGATTCCTATGCCGCGGCCCGGACTCCGAATCCCTGCCTCAACTGCAATCACAAAGTCCGGATCCCCGCACTACTGCGGCTTGCCGATTCGCTCGATATCCACCATGTCGCCACCGGACATTACGTCCGCAAGGTTCGGGTTGACGGTCGCTGGTACCTGGCCGAAGGGGAAGACCCGAAACGAGATCAGTCCTACGCACTCTACCGCCTCAGCCATGACGATCTCGATCGCCTCGAGTTTCCGTTGGGAGAGATGGACAAGAATACCGTTCGCGAGATCGCCAGGTCCGGCGATCTGCATGTCGCGAAAAAGGCGTCATCTGTTGACCTCTGCTTCGCCAAGACGGCCGGTGGAGTTGGCAACCTCGTCTCCGAAGCACGGCCGGAGACCGGCAATCCTGGCCCGATGATCGACGAGGGCGGTCGCGTTGTCGGCGAGCATCCGGGGATCGCCTATGTCACGATCGGCCAGCGTCGAGGGCTGCAGTGGAATCTCACGACGCCCGAGCGCAAGTACGTGTCCTCAATTGATCCGGAGAGCGGCGCCGTTCGTGTCGCGACAAAGGACCGTATCCTGACCGCTGCGGCCAGACTTGAAGATCCGCTCTGGCGCGGAGACATCGTTGACGGAGTCGAGGCCCGGGTGCGCTATCAGGGACCGCGCTTCCCGGTGCGGGTGATCGGAGATCGTGTTGAGTTCATCGAGTCCGGACCGCCGCTGGCTGTCGGACAGGCGGTCGTCGTTTATGCTGGCGACCGGTTGATCGGCGGCGGGATCGCCGGAGAAGTGACGCCGCTACTGCCTATCTCATAGGGTCTCAAGTCCCTGCAGGACCGCGCGATCAGCTGGATCGCTTCCAGTCGCCCGATTTACCGCCGGTCTTCTCCTCAAGCCGAACCTCGCCGACAACCATCCAGCGATCCACGGCCTTGACCATGTCATAGATCGTCAACGCCGCGACGCTCACCGCCGTCAGCGCTTCCATCTCAACTCCGGTCTTCCCCGTCGTCTCTACCGTCGCCTCGATCTCGACTTTGCTGTCGCTCGCGTTGAGCGTCATCACCAGCCCGACCGACGACAGCGGCAACGGGTGGCAGAGCGGAATCAGCTCCGATGTCCGCTTGGACGCCATAATCCCGGCGATTTCCGCAACGCCGAGCACATCCCCTTTACCGGCTTCGCCCGCTTCGATCAGTTTCAGCGTTTCCGGTTGCATCCGAACTTCCCCGCGAGCGACGGCTCGGCGTTTCGTCGAGTCTTTGTCGCCGACATCTACCATCCTGGCGCGTCCCTGTTCGTCGAAATGGGTCAGTTCACTCATCAACACCATCCTTCACCGTTCGGCTTTCGCGGTACTTGCGCAGCAATCGATCGACCGTCCCGCTCCGTGTCGTATTGGTAATAATGACCCCGGTCAGGATCGTCAGGCCACCCAGCAAGACAAAAATCGTGATTCGCTCGCCAAGCAGCAACCAGGCGCCCAGCGCGCCGAACACCGGCACCATGTAGACATACACCGCAATCTGCGTTGGCTCAAGCGTACTCAACCCCCGGTACCAGAGAAGATAGGCGACGACGAGGGCCAGCACCGCGCTGACAGTCAGCGCCAGCCACTGGGTGGAACCAAATGTTCGCGTCACCGTTATCAGCTCGGTATTCCAGATTGCGAACGGAACCAGCGGCAGCGCGCCGACGATCGTCGTCAATCCGACAAACTGCGTCGGTTCGTACCGTCCGCGCAACGGCTTACTGAGCACCGTGTAGAAGGCCCAGGCCAGCGGTCCGCCCATCGTAATCAGCACACCCAGAGCATTCTGGATGCTGAACTCGGCTTCCTGCCCGCCGTAGAGCAGGACAATCAGAAAGCCGGTGAACGCGATCACGACGCCGATGATCTTGCGTCCGGTCATCGGTTCCCCGACCAGAATTCGGGAGATAATCGCGGTGAAGACCGGGTTCCCGGTGACGATCAGGCTGGCGACCGCCGCCGGGATCAACTGGGTGCCGAAGGCAATCGCCGAGGTATTGATCGTCACGCCGAGAATAGCAATGAACAGGAGCATCGGGATATCTTCGCGATGAACGCGAGGGATCCCGTTCGCCATGTAGATTACGATCGGTAGAAAAATCAGACTGGCCAGGAGGAGCCGCAGAACGACAACGTTGCCCGGACTGATCGTATCCAGAAGATGCTTGATCGATACGAAGTTCGAGCCCCAGAAGATGGCGACACAGAGCAACGACGCGTGAATCAGCAATACGGACCGGTCAGGAATGGTGCTGCCTCCCATGCGGACGACGAATCGCAACCGATCCATTCTACGGCATTAGATCGCGCGACGGACATGAAGAATCCCGGCGGGTGCGGACGTAGCGTCTCGCACCTACCGGGATAGAACATTCGTTACCGGGCTAAACGACCTTCACTGCGGCGATCACGTCGGCCAGCGCCTCACGTGCGTCACCGAAGAGCATCCGGGTCTTGTCCAGATGGAAGAGATCGTTCTCGATACCCGCGAATCCGGGCTTCATCGACCGTTTCATCACGATGATCGACTGGGCGGCATCCGCGTTCAGGATCGGCATGCCGTAGATCGGACTGGTCGTATCCGTGCGCGCTGCCGGGTTGACGACGTCGTTCGCGCCGACCACCAGCACCACGTCGGTTCGCTGGAACTCGCCGTTGATCTGCTCCATCTCAAAGAGCTGATCATATGGA
>SKTL01000084.1 GCA_007122555.1 Thermomicrobiaceae bacterium
CGAATCGGTGAGCTCATACTGTCCTTCGCGCGGCTATGCCGATTCTACAAGCTGGATTATACATGACGTCCAACCGGTTGATTGCCCATTCGGCCAAGCTATCCGTGCAGTGCATCACAAGCTTGATAATGAACGGACACAGCGATATCATGAGCGCGACAGGGTCATCATATGGTGGCGCAAGATACGAAGGTAAATCGATTTCGAAGTAGATAAGCGCCGGAACTCATCTGCGGGAGGAGATGAGTCGACGAGGTGGAGGCCGATCGAACCGTTCGGCGGATGGTCTCCCGGTTGGCACGGTCGTCACGATCAGAGCAAAACCGGCGGGTAACCGGCGGAACAAAGGCTGATCGACGTGCGCAGGTATCCCCACCTTCTCCCTGTCCATATCGTTCAACTCAACACACTTGCGTCGGCGTTGCGGGGCCGTGCGCTCGGTGAGACGTGGAGCTATCAGCTCAACCACTCTCCTGAGTCGCGGATGTCCCGAACGGGCCGGCGGATCAGAGAAGGGTCTCACCAGCAATGTGCGGAATTATTGGATTCGTCGGCTCCGAACGCCCGCTTGGCGGAATGCTGCTCGAGGGTCTCCGGCGTCTCGAGTATCGCGGCTATGATTCCTGGGGCGTTGCCGTCGGACAGAACGGTTCGATCAAAGTCGCCAAGAAGGCCGGGCGAATCATTGCCACCGATCCGGAGCTTCCCGAGGCGACCATCGGGTTCGGACACACGCGATGGGCGACTCACGGCGGCGTAACAGACCAGAACGCGCATCCTCACGTCGACTGTACCGGGCGGTTCGCGGTGATTCACAATGGGATCATCGAGAACTTTCGAAAACTCAGACAGCACCTTCTCGACAGCGGCCACGAGTTCCAGAGCGAGACCGATTCAGAGGTTATCGCGCACTTGATCGAGCAGGCTGTGGGCGATAACCAGGATGTGGACGCTGTCGTCGCCGCTGTCCGCTCAGTATTCGAGCAGATGCGCGGACTCAACGCGTTTATCGTACTGGACAATCACACGCGGCATCTGTTCGCCGTCAAAAATGTTTCCCCGCTCGTGCTGGGTCGCTCGGACGGAGGGTCGCATATCGCGTCCGACGCGCTGGCGCTAGTTGATCACGTGGACCAGATCCACTTTGTAGAGGATGGCCAGGTTGCGGTGATCGGCCCCGGCAAGATTCAACTTGTCAACCAGGAGACCGGGGATCCGGAGACGCTCGATTGGCGTCCGATGACGCTGACAGCCGTGGATACTGGCCTGCACGGATATCCGCATTTCATGATCAAGGAGATCAGCGAGCAACCAGAAGTTATTCGGCGAATCGTGACTGACGAAATCGAACCGGTTCGAGGACTGGCCGAGCTGATTCGGGCATCCTATGGAACCTTTCTGGTCGGTAGCGGAACCTCGAGCTACGCTGCGCTGTCAGGATCGTATCTGTTCTCGCGAATCGCCCGCCGGCACGTCAATTTCACGGTCGGGTCGGAGTTCAAGTATCAGGAGCATTTCCTGACCGACAAGAGCCTGGTTGTCGCATTGTCCCAGAGCGGTGAAACGGCTGACGTCATCGAAGCGGTTATGGCTGCGCAGGAACGCGGGGCAAAGATCGCGGCGCTCGTCAACGTTCCGGGCTCGACACTGGACCGCATGGCTGACTATTCAGTTCATCTGAACGCCGGCCCGGAGCAATGCGTCCTCTCCACCAAGGCATACGTTGCGAAGGTCGCGGTGCTGCTGCTGGCGGCGCATATTCTCAACGGCAGCGAACACGCCGGACGGGAGATCCTCTGGCAGTCCGTCGACGGAATCGAACAGCTCCTTTCACCGATCGCTAGCGATCACATCCGGGCCGTTGCCGCACAGATCGTGGACCAGGACCACTGCTACATCATCGGTCGCGGGCTCTCCTACCCGACGGCGCTGGAATCGGCGCTAAAGATCAAAGAGGTGAGCTACATTCACGCTGAGGGGTTTGCCGGCGGCGAGCTGAAACATGGCGTCATCGCGCTGATCGACAAAGGGACTCCGGCGATCGTGTTCTCACCGCTTGACGAGACACGCGACGACATTCTCTCTGGCGCGATGGAGATGAAAAGCCGCGGCGCAGTCATAATCGGCGTATCGCCAGAAAACGACGAGGTGTTCGATATCCACGTGCCAGTCGCTGACGTCGGAGATGGTTCGCCGATCGTGAACGTGGTACCCGCTCAGTTGCTCGGCTACCAGCTCGCGTTGATGCGAGATCTCGATCCGGACAAACCGCGGAACCTGGCCAAGAGCGTAACGGTGAAGTAGATGCGGCTGATTGATACGCATTGCCATATCGATCTGGATGCATTCGACGAGGATCGTGACGAGGTGATGCAGCGGGCGTCGGAAGCCGGAATCAGCGACATGCTGGTTATCGGCTTCGAACCCGCCCGCTGGCGTGCGGCGCTCGAACTTGCGAACAGGTTCCCGAACATCAAGGTCGCAGCAGGGTTGCATCCCAATAGCTCAGACCAGTTCAGCGAGCAGATGCTGTGCGACATCGAAGCGCAACTCAAGCACCCGAGTGTTCTGGCGATCGGGGAAACGGGTATCGATCTGTACTGGGACGATGCGCCGCTTGACATCCAGCAAGAATCGTTTCGCGCGCAGGTATCGCTGGCGCGGGACCTGGGTGTCCCCTTCATCGTGCATCAGCGAGACGCAGAGCAGGAAGTTCTCGACATTCTCCGGTCGTTCGGCAAACCGCTCAACGGCGTCCTGCACTGCTTCACTGGGAACTGGCGGTACGCACAAGCGATCCTGGAGCTCGGAATGCATATAGGCCTGGGAGGCGCGATCACGTTCAAGAGTCGAACTGATCTCCACGAAGCGTCCAGCCTCATTCCAATCGACCGCATCATCCTGGAGACCGATTCGCCGTTTATGGCGCCCGCGCCATATCGAGGCAAGCGGAATGAGCCAGCATACGTTCGAGAAATCGCCGAACGACTGGCCGGGCTTCGGGAAATCGACCTGGAATCCGTTTCTGTGGCAACAACCGA
>SKTL01000068.1 GCA_007122555.1 Thermomicrobiaceae bacterium
GGTTCGGATGATGGCGTTCAACTCGACACCGGAGAGAGCCTGATTCCGGTTGAAGTGCAGATTCCCGAGCAGGATAGCATTGAAGGACGAATCGCCGCGGCAGTTGACGCGCTGATCGGCTACGAGCACGAGTGGCTAAACAATGCATACGCGGATCAGAATGTCTGGGTCGACAACGTGTCGATCACGAACGAACTTGCGACCGTCAACCTCGGTGGAGAGATCGTCGTAGCCGGAGTTGGCGATCATCCGCGAATCGAACAGCAACTTCGATATACCGCGATGCAGTTCGACGGAATCGAGCATGCCGTCGGATTGCTCAATGGCGGCCCGCTGATCGAGCCTCTGGCGACACCAACGGACGGGGTTGTCGGAGTCTTTGATGTCGATGGCGAGCAGTTCCGGCTCTGGACCACGAACGAGGAAACGATCAGCGATCTGGAGTCGATGCACGCCGGAGGGCTGGACGGATACTTCCCGTATGGGCCGGTTGATCTCGGATCCGGCGTCGACGAGCCGGTCAATGCGCCATGGGACTGGCATATGGACCCCGTTAACACGGAAATCGTCGGAGATGCGCCGGGCGCCTGTGACGTGACACCGTCCGAGCTCGAATCCAGCCGGTACTGGTTCGTCTCGGAGATCGGAACCTTTTGCCCGTCCGCGGCGGAGTTGATCGATCTTCTGGATTATCGAGATGTTTAGGCGCGCCGCGGCGAACAGACAACCAGTTAAGTGATGCCGGGGCGGCCCTCGCCAGGGCCGCCCACTGTTTGTATCGGTGCAGGTCTCGCACGTTGCCCGTTGGACAGTCTCGTCGTTACCAGCTCCAACCGTATCGCCAGCGGTGATAATGCTGGCCGACGTTGGCCATCTCGACCTGCCAGCCATCCGGATTCGCCGGAGCGTAGGTAAGGCAACGTCGTTCGAAGCACTGCACCAGCACATCGCGCGCCGTTCCGCCGACGCGGACGTTGGTCCAGTACGCCTCGGTGATCGGAAAACCAGTTGCGTAGAACGGATCGGCGAACAATCCGCCGGTGCGCCACGATCCGGCGTCGTAGATCTCTCCCGAACTGTTCATGAATGACCAGAAGACGCTGGCGACCGTATGCCCGGTCTGCGGGACATAGTGCGCCGAGCTGACGCCGTATCCCGCCATGCTTCCGTCGCTTCCCTGCAGCCCGGAGCGATCAATCCGGGCGGTGATTGGCTCTCCTTCCGGCGTTGCCGGCGCGTCGAGCAGCCCGCCGAACGTTGCGTAGGTCGGTCCGCTCGTGTCGTCGCCGTCGCCAGCGACGTTGACCTCAGCCGGTTGTCGCTGCTCCCAGCTGGAGTCGCCAGTCTGCATCCGGCCGGTTATGAGCTCACGGGCGAGCAGCCCGTTGGTCACGAACCAGATCGATCCCCGGTCACCGCCCGGGTCGTTGATCTCCATGCGGGACTTGTCGAAGTACTGAACCTGGCGCGTCTGGCCGTCGTACAGCTCAAACGTCGAGTCATTGCGCGGATAGCCCCAGATCCACGTTCGGCTCGCGCGCCCGGTTCGGACGGGACGATCCTCACGGGCCCAGGTCTGCTCGAACGCGGGATCGGCGAAGTTACCGCTCATCGCTCGATATCGGGCGGTTCGATCCCGGGTAATGTGAAGATACCGATTGCCGTAGGTGCGACTCGGTTCGATCTGAGAGCCTTCGTACCACTCGTTCCAGCTGGTGATGACCACGGCCTCAGCGTTGTACCGCTCGGCGTCGTCCCAGGTCGCGTGATAGTACGCGCCGTCTTCTCGAGGTCGATGGTGGCCCCCGCGCAGGATGCGGTCGTCGTATCCCGGCATGACCGTTGCGACGAACGGCCGGTCGGTTCCATGACTGGCGTTGTAACTGTTGAGGCGCCGGTTGTACGACATCATCGCCACCCCCTGGCTTGATTCCCAGGAGATATCGAAGTATTGAATCGCGTCAAACACATTCAGATAACTGAAATCGGTCCCGCCACCGAGCCAGAAGTCGTTGTGATTCGGATCGATCGTGTTCCGCAGATTCTGAAAGTCGCCGATTCCTGACTCGCCGGGCAGAATCCAGTTATCCCAGAACACCAAAACCGGCTTGCCGTCCCACCGCAGATAGGCCGGACTGCTCGTCAGATCGCGCATCCGGCGCATTTCGTTTACCAGCTTGTCCCAGGTGTCCAGTTTGTGCTCCGCGACAGGATCGACACTAAACGCGACGGAGAACCCGCCCATCTCCTCGGCGATCTCCAGCAGACGAGGGCAGTTGTACTCCCAGGTGCAAATGAATCCGGTAATGCCGGCGGAACGCGCCTGCTCGATCTGGCGACGCATGACCTGGTCGCGAGTGCTGGCGTATCGTTCCGATGGCAGGTCCGGAGTATCCACCCAGTTGTCGAGCGTCCACCAGCCGTAGTACCAGGCCATGACCGGACGGTCGGAATCCCTGGCCTGGGCGCTCTGCGAGATGACGCTCTGCGTCGCCCCCGCTGCGAAGAGAATCGCCAGCGCAAGGAAGACGCCGACGCCGGCTCGTCGAAGAACACAGATTGTCATAACAACCGGCCCATTTCAGATATGGAGCTTGCGACGATTACGATGCGTTGTAGCAAGACGGTATCATGCTCAGAAGCCGAATAATACTATACGTGACATATTCGTGCATGTGTTTTCCAGACGTCAACAAAGAGCGCCATGACCTGAGTCGACGCGTCACGGCTGGTTCACAGAGTCTGGCGCGTGAAATTTGTCAGGTGCGGCGAAAATGTGCATACTACTACCTTAGCGTTAACGGATGTACAAGGAGGTACACCTGATGAGCCACACAGTGACGTGCCCGGATTGCGGTTCGACACGAATGGAGCACCATCACGGCGATGCAGCTGGCGCGCGCGAATCGGAACGCGAAGTCAAGTTCGCTCAGGTACTGAATGGTTTGCAATGGCGCGAGAAGCCATTGGCGCCGCCCCGGCACCGCGATGATGTCGTTCCGAACGACTAACCGCCTCCGTTCAACCTGCTGATCTGAC
>SKTL01000263.1 GCA_007122555.1 Thermomicrobiaceae bacterium
ACCATCACCTCATGGTTACCGCGACGCGATCCATAGCTGTTGAAATCGCGCGGCTTGACGTCCATGTTGACCAGGTAGCGACCGGCCGGACTATTGACGGCAATCGTCCCGGCGGGTGAGATGTGGTCCGTGGTTACCGAGTCGCCGACATGCACCAGAACGCGGGCGCTGTTGACATCCTGAAGCGGAGCCGGCTCCGGCGCAAGATCCTGGAAGAACGACGGTTCCCGAACGTAGGTTGATTCGATGTCCCACTCGTAGAGCTGACCTTCGGGAACCGGCAGGTCCCGCCATTGCGTATCACCCTTGAAAACGTCGTTGTACCGCGCTCGGAACATTTCCGGGTTGATAGCCGTCTCGATCGTTTCCCGGATCTCATCATTGCTCGGCCAGATATCTTTCAGGAATATCGCCTTGCCCATCGGATCGTAGCCGACTGGATCCTTGTCGAGATCGATATCAACCGTGCCCGCCAGCGCATACGCCACCACCAGCGGCGGCGAGGCCAGATAGCTCGCACGGGCGTGCGGATGGATGCGTCCCTCGAAGTTGCGGTTTCCGCTCAGGACTGCCGAACATACGAGGTCGTTCTCCTGAATCGCTTCGGCGATCGGCTCCGCGAGCGGGCCGCTATTGCCGATGCAGGTGGTGCAGCCGTAGCCGACGAGGTGGAACCGGAGCGCTTCCAGGTAGGGCGTGAGTCCAGCCTCATCGAGATAGGCGGTGACGACGCCGGAACCGGGCGCAAGGCTTGTCTTGACGGCTGGCGAGGTATCAAGCCCGAGCTCCACGGCCTTCTTGGCGACGAGACCGGCGGCAATCATTACCTCGGGATTGGACGTATTGGTGCAACTGGTTATCGCCGCAATGACGACGGAGCCATGATCAAGCGTTACCTTCTGTCCGTGCTCCAGCTCAACCTCGACTCCGCCCGGCTTTTCGGCAACCGCCGTCGCTGTCGACGCCTGCGTCTGGGCTGCGGAGTCGGCTCCTGATGCGGCATCGCCGGCGCTGCTTGGGAACGAATCGGGAAAGCCGTCCCGCAAGCTCGCAGCGACTTCGGAGAGTGAGACGCGGTCATGCGGCCGCTTGGGACCGGAAAGACTCGGTTCAAGCGTCGAAAGATCCAGCTCGATGATCTGATCGAACGCCGGATCGGGCGCCCCATCGACCCTGAAAAGTCCCTGGGCGCGAGCGTACTTCTCGACCAGGTCGATCTGTGCGTCATCCCGGCCGGTCAGGCGCATGTAGGCGAGCGTTTCCTCGTCGATCGGGAACATCGTTGCGGTGGCGCCAAACTCGGGCGACATGTTGGAGATCGTTGCGCGATCCGGCAGCGTAAGGTGTTTGACGCTATCGCCGAAGAATTCGACGAACCGGCCGACGACGCCGTGTTTCCGGAGAATCTGCGCAACAGTCAGCACGAGATCGGTCGCGGTCACGCCTTCCGGCGGCTGTCCGGTAACCCGGAAGCCGACAACCTGGGGGGTTAGCATGTAGATTGGCTGGCCAAGCAGCACAGCCTCGGCCTCGATACCGCCAACGCCCCATCCGAGGACGCCGAGCGCGTTGATCATCGTGGTATGCGAGTCCGTGCCGACCAGTGTATCAGGATAGACAACGTTCTGATCGTCAACGAAGGCCACGTCCGCAAGGTACTCCAGGTTCACCTGATGCACGATGCCGGTGCCGGGCGGGACGACGCTGAAGTTCTCGAAGGCGCCTTGCGCCCAGCGGAGCAGCTGATAGCGCTCACCGTTGCGCTCGTATTCACGCTCGACGTTCTGGAGGAATGCCGCGGAGGTGCCGTAGGAGTCCACCTGCACCGAGTGGTCGATCACCAGGTCCGCCGGCACGAGCGGGTTGATCTTGGCGGGATCGCCGCCGAGTCGCGCCATTGCCGCCCGCATGGCGGCGAGGTCAACCACAGCGGGAACTCCGGTGAAGTCCTGCAGCACCACACGCGCCGGCAGGAACGGGAACTCTTCCGCGTCCGGTTGCCCCGGCTCCCACTTCGCCAGCGTGCGAACATCGTCCTCGGAGAATGCTTCATTGCCGGCGTTGCGGAGCACGTTCTCAAGCATCACCTTGACGGTAAACGGAAGCCGAGCAAGATCGAGTTTCAACTCACCGGCAATCGCTTCCAGGCTATAGTATGCGAACTCTCCCTTATCACTTTGCAGCGACGCTCTGGCATTGAATGGATCTGGTCCAGTGCTCATAGAAGTTCCTCTCTGTTTTCGGCGGCAGCGGAAAGTCAGCCTCGCGGCTCACTACCCGGAATCCGTTCGTGTTCACATTTCGGTCAGCATGGCTGCATTGCGCCATGGCGATATGTTCAGGATACCATGCACCCGCGGCATACTCGTCACGTGCTGCATCATAGCAGCAACTCGATTCCAGCTCGACCCGTTATCGTGCTAGGCTAGCGCAATCGGACGATAATCTTCAGGTTGAGAGGACGGATCTGTGAGCAGCGCTTCCCAGGAGTTACGCGGGATCCTTGCGATTCTGGCGACGCCATTCGATGAGTCCGGAGCCTTCGATGAGGAGAGTTTTCGTTCTCAGATCGAATACTCAATCCGCGCTGGCGCTCGCGCCGTGATCTCCACAGCCATCTTCGGCGAATTCTTCACGCTCTCTGACAACGAACGCCGCCGGATCACCAGGGTGATGGTCGATCAAACGGCGGGACGGGTACCAGCGATCGCGACAACATCCGGGGTGAGCGCGGCGCACGCAGTCGAGCTCAGCGTGGACGCTGCCGACGCCGGCGCCGATATGCTGATGATCATGCCGCCGTACATTACGAAACTACCGCCCCACGGCGTTTACGATTACTTTGCGGCAATCAACGAAGCGGTCAATATTCCGATCATTATTCAAAACGCCGCGCAACCAGTCGGGGCGCCAGTTAGCGCTGAGGATCTTGCCCGGATGCTCAGAGACTTCGAGCACTGCCGGTTCATTAAGGAAGAGGTTCCGCCGAACCCGCAATCGATGTTCAACACTGCGATGGCGACCAGAGGACTGACCGA
>SKTL01000387.1 GCA_007122555.1 Thermomicrobiaceae bacterium
ATCGCCTATGCGTTCCGCAAGACCCAGAACTCATTCCTCTACGGCTCCTGCGCGATTATCGCGATGTTGCACGACATCGCGCTGGTCGTCGGCGTCTTTTCGATTCTGGGCTGGATCGCTCAGGTTGAAGTTGACGCGTTGTTCGTGACAGCCATCCTCACACTCATCGGGTTCTCGGTGCACGACACCATTGTCGTCTTTGATCGCGTTAGGGAGAATCTGGTTCTGCGCGCTGGAGACAAGTATGAGGACATCGTCAACTACAGCGTCGTTCAGACGATTCCGCGGTCGATCAACACAACGATCACCACGCTTTTCACGCTGCTCGCGCTCTATCTCTTTGGCGGCGCGACCATCCAGTTCTTCATTCTTGCGCTGATCATCGGTATCGTGGCGGGAACGTACTCCTCGATCTTCAATGCCGCCCAGATTCTGGTTGTTTGGGAAAACCAGGAAGTTCAGGACTTCTTCCGACGCCTCTTCGGGTGGCCGCAGAGTCACGAGCTCCCGGATGAGCCGGACGACTATGAAGCGGAAGCGCCGGCGCGGTAGGAAGGGATCTCGCCATGCCAGTCCGCGGGAAGATCGGCGTGATTGGCGGCGGAATCTCGGGGTTGGCCGCCGCCTACCGGCTGGCGAAGAACGGTCACGATGTCGTTCTCTGGGAGCGCAACACGGTTCTCGGCGGCCAGGCTGCGGCGTTTCCTGTCGCCGGATCCGAGCTTGAGTTCTTCTACCATCATCTCTTCACCAGTGATGCCGACATTCAGGATCTGATGGAAGAACTCGGCATCGCCGACGAGCTGCTCTGGCTTGATTCCAGCGTCGGATTCTTCGCAGACGGAAAGATCTATCCGCTTCAGGGAGCGACCGATCTGCTCCAGCTTGACTTCATTCCTCTGCACGATCGTATTCGCATCGGCCTGGCAACGCTTTACCTGCAGAAGAAGACTGACTGGCGCGAGTTCGAGCAGATCTCCGCCGCGGACTGGCTGCGAACGGCGGTTGGCGAACGCGCCTTTGACCGGGTCTTCGGAGCCCAGCTTCGCGCCAAGTTCGGCCCTCGCTACGATCAGGTGGCGATGGTCTGGTTCTGGAACAAGATCCACCTGCGAACGCAATCACGCAAGTCACCGTTACAGAGGGAGAAACTGGGCTACATCCGGGGCAGCTGGAACACCCTGATCAACCGGCTCGGCGACGCGATCGGCGAGCGGGGCGGGCGTGTCGAGATCGGTGTCGGAACCGAGTCCATCGCCCAGGCGGAGGACCGGTCGTGGATTGTCCAGACGTCCCGGGGCCAGACCGTTCAATGCGATGCGCTGGTGGCGACGACGCCGTCACCGATTCTCCTGAAGCTCGTGCCGAATCTACCTGAATGGTATAAGGAAAAGCTGACAAGCGCAGTGTATCAGGGCGCCGTGGCCATGATTCTCCGGATGAATCAGCCGCTTACCGATATCTACTGGCTCAACATCGGCGACCCGTCGATCCCGTTTACCGGCGTCATTGAGCACACCAACTTTATTGACCCGGAGAACTATCAGGGCAACCACTTCCTCTACATCAGCAAGTATCTGGATCAGGATCATCCCTACCTGACGATGTCCGAGGACGATCTGTTCGCTGAGTACGCGCCATACCTGCAGCGAATCAATCCAGCATTCAGCCCGGATTGGGTGCGAGAGCGATGGGTTTTCAGAGAGCGCGCCGCTCAGCCGATCATCACCCTGAACTATTCTCAGCACGTCCCTGAACACCGCACTCCCTTGCACGGGCTGTATCTCGCCAATTCAGCTCAGATTTATCCCGAGGACCGGGGCACGAACTATTCGATCCGGATCGGAAACAAGGTCGCCACGATCGTCCAGAATGACCTGGACCACGGGTATCTATCGGTAACGCGAGATTCCCGCTGAGCTGATCGCTCCCGTTCCTGTGCTATAATTTCTGGAACGAGCGCCCGTAGCTCAGAGGATAGAGCGCTTGCCTCCGGAGCAAGAAGTCGCAGGTTCGAATCCTGCCGGGCGTACCATGATACCTGTTACCTGATCCTGACGTATTACTCGTCAGGATCTTTCATCTCTGGAGATGGCGCGAATGACAGTGTTCATCAGACCTAACGAGCCATACCAGCGGATCAGCCTCAGGACCTGCGCGCGCATCGCCGACGCCGATCAGGTCTATTTTCATGACAGCGTCAACCGGCGCTACCATCGTTCGTCCCTACGCGGACATCTCGCCTCCCGGCCCGAATGGGTCTGCTCACGATCTCCTGACTAAACGCTCCAGTTCAGCAGCGATTCAGTTTTCACATTTCGTTCCGATCCCTGAGGGTTCGGCCATATGATGGCGTGTCATGTACACGCGTCAGGCTGATGAACTCACCGGGGGCCGGATAACTGGAGTACATCATGATGCAGACATGGCTCATTCTGAGCATCGCAACACTCGTCGTCTGGGGGAGTTGGGGGCTGTTTGCGAACCTCACCGCCCGGTATCTCGGAGGGTTCAGCGCGCTCGTCTGGGAAGTTATCGGGGCAATGATCGTGGGACTGGTCATTCTCGGCTGGCTAATGAGAAACGGCGGCCTGGAAACGTCGTTTCGCGGCGCCGGTTTCGGCCTGGCGACGGGAATCACCTACACGATCGGGCTGACTTTCCTGTTTCTCGCGCTGAATCAGGTTGGCGGGAAGACAGCGGACGACGGCTCCGGCGGCAGCGTCCACACGATTCTGATCCTGACGGCGCTGTATCCGATCATTGCCGTCGGGTTGAATTACTTCATTCTGGATGAAGCGCTATCCATACGGCAGCTGGTCGGAATGGGGGTCGGACTTGCCGGGATCGCCATCCTGGTGTCCAGCTAGATGAACTGATCAAGCCGGATCAGGAGTTGCCTGTCTGACGGTTCACTGGCGGCTCCTGTCCGACGTTCCACTCCGCTTCGAGCAGCATCCTCCGGCGTCGGCGAACCCGATAAAGGCGAAGCCAGAACAACAACGGAGCCCAGAGCAG
>SKTL01000058.1 GCA_007122555.1 Thermomicrobiaceae bacterium
CCGGCTCCGCGGTGACGATCTGGATTGTGTAGTCGTCGATGACATTAACCTCGGAGACCGTCCCGACATAGGCTGCCGCGGAAATGAGTTCGTCCGGCGTATCAACCAGCATTCGATCGAATGTGAACTTCACGTCTTCCGCAGTCAGGTGGTCGCCATTGTGAAACGTGACATCCTCGCGCAGGTGAAACTCCAGCGTGAGATCGTCGACGCGCTCCCAGGACTCAGCCAGCATCGGGTTGAGTCCGAAACCGGCGCCGGGGGTATCACCGGCCATGAAATCCCGCTCGATCAGGTGATCGAACAGCGAGTAGGTTGCGCGCGTGCCGACGTTCGAGAGGTGCAGATAGGGATCGAGCGAGTCCGGCAACCCCTGGACCGCCACGACCAGGCGGCGACCTTCTCCACTCTCTGCCGCGGGATCATCTTCTTCGTCATCGACGTCCTCAACCGGCTCATCAGTCTGGTCGTCAGCATCGACCATCTCGGCGTCCTCGTCGTCAGACGTCTCAGCACCGACATCTTCGCCATCATCGGCAACGCCATCGTCTTCGCAGGCCGCCAGTAGACCAGCGACAGCGACACTCGCACTGCTCAGCCCGAGCACCCGCAGCATCTGCCGGCGCGTCAGACCGGCGCGCATCAGCGCAAGGCCGCGTTCGGTCAGCTTCGTTTCGTTACTCACAAATGCCCTCCTCCGGAAAGCTGGTTCGCGATCAGTAATACCTGATCGCATTCAACCGTCTCAGAGGTGGGCGGTCGTTAGGTTGGTGTTGTTGAATCATTGTGATTTCTTGAAGGATGATCCGGCAAATCACGTGAAATACGAACGCGCGGGACAACCCCGCGCGTTTCTCTCGTTTCCGGTCTTCGCTGGTTAGGAAATCCTGAGATTATTTGCCCGCAGATCCATGTAGTAGAACGAGTATGGTTGCCACTCGATGCCCTCGCGAACGCCATAGATCTCATGCGGGATGTAGAGTACGGTTCCGGGGGCCTCTTCTTCCCAGATGTCGAGCATCGTCTGATACGCCTCGTACCGGAACTCCTGGTCGAGCGTCGTCCGGGCCTCGGCGCCGAGCTCGTAGAAACGTTCATCTTCCGGCTCCCAGAAGAACTCCTTGGTTCCCGGGTAATCTTCCCCCCAGCGCAACCAGAGGGCGCCGTCCGGATCGGCCACGAAGGATGAATTGGACCAGTTGGTCACCATGATCGCTTCCGGGCCCTCGTCATACGGGTTGTCCCGAACCTCGACCTCGGCGTTCAGCCCGATCGCATTCCACATCTCGATAATCGCCTGAGCCGATTCAATACCGTTGGTGTAGTAGAAAGGCGATACCCGAAACACGATCGGCTCGCCGTCATAGTCCGATTCCGCAACCAGTTCGCGTGCGCGATCTGGATCATACTCCGGGATCGGTCGATCCGGGTTATACATGTCGCCGTATTCTGGAAACTGATGGCCTCTGGGGACATCCGCCATTCCGCTCCAGAGCGTTTCCACCAGCAGCTCCCGGTCGATCGCCAGATTCATCGCCTGACGAAGCGCCCGATCATCGAGCGGTGGGTGGTTCACGTTGTAGCGGAGCAGGTGCACATTCGCCAGCGGGACCGTCTGGACCCGGACACCATCGGCATCCTCCAGCTGTCCCACGTGATCCGGGGGGATATTCGTGACGATGTCGACCTCGCCGCTCACGATCGCGGCGACCCGCGTCGAGACTTCCGGAATCACCCGGAATGTGACGCGGGATGCCGGCGGCAGTCCGCCCCAGTAGTGATCGAACGCTTCGAGGACCAGGTGATTATCCGGCTGTATCTCGACAAACCGATACGGGCCTGTTCCGATCGGATCCAGCGCGAAGCCCTCGATTCCGACCGATTCGTAATACGCCTTCGGCAGGATCCAGGTCGCCCAGGAGGTCAGTCGTATCTCAAGCAGCGGATCCGGCTCATGAGTGTGAAACCGAATCGTGTAATCATCGATGATCTCGATTTCGGATATGGTCGAAACATAACCTTCAGCGTCGAGCATCTCCTCAGGGGTGTCGAAGAGTGAGCGCTCAAACGTAAACTTGACATCTTCCGCGGTGAGGACGGTTCCATCGTGGAACAGAACGTCCTCGCGGAGCTGCATCTCAAGCGTCAGATCATCTATTCGCTCCCAGGATTCGGCCAGCATCGGACCGATCCCGGACCCGGTTCCCGGCGGATCTCCATCCTCGAACTGTCGCTCCAGCAGATGATCGAACAGCGAATACGTTACCCTCGTCCCCACATTGGATAAATGCTGATAGGGATCGAGCGTCTCCGGAAGTCCTTGAACACCGACAACGAGCTCCGGACGTTCATCAGGGGCGTCGTCATCATCTGGCGGGTCGGGATCAGCCACGGAATCGTCATCGTCATCCTGGTCTATCGGTTCATCATCAGCGACGTCCGGTTCGTCGACCGCATCATCCGAGGCAGGCGCTTCCGGTTCAGCGTCATCATCTGACGCCGTCGTGGCGCACGCAGCGAGCAGGCTTCCGGACATGAGAGCAGTGGCGCCGAGCAATGCGGACTTCAGGACTGCTCTACGGGTGATCGACGCGCCAATTGCGTTCCGCGGAAAGTCGTTACTGTAGCTCAAGACCACTTTTGTCCCCTTCACCTGTTCATCGCTGCAACCTGATGACAGGCGTGTTCAATCTGATCCAGCAACAGGTATTATTCCGCATTTGCTAACGCCCGCGCAGCGTGGGGTCGAGCGCATCACGGAGCCAGTCGCCGAAGAGGCTGATCGACATGGTAACGAGCACGATCGCGGCGCCCGGGAAGACGGCGATCCACCAGGCGGTGCCGAGGAAGTCGCGGCCGGAACCGATCATCGAGCCCCAGGACGCCATCGGCGGCTGAACGCCAAGGCCGAGGAAGCTCAGCGTCGACTCCAGCAGGATGATCGTCGTCAGGTTCAGCGTCGCGAAAACGATCAGCGGCGCCATGATATTCGGCACGATGTGTTTCAGGACGA
>SKTL01000536.1 GCA_007122555.1 Thermomicrobiaceae bacterium
ATCATCGGCGTGCTGGCGATCAGCGGCTTGACGGGCGGGCTTATGGGCTGGTTCCTTGCTCCCTCGCTCATTCACGAGGTGTTCAACGAAATGATCGGGGTTGAAACCGATGGTCCCGAGGCGTTCCGCCGGCTCGGCGGGTTTCTGGGAGCCCTGATCGCGATGCTGCTCGGTTCACTGCTCGTGACGTTCATCCGCCGGTGATACGTCAGCGGGCGCCTGTCAACGGCGCACCCTGATCTTTCGAAGTATCCCGTTGATCACAGTTGAGATCTCCTCGACGCCAAGACGCCAGAGCCCGCCGACGTAGATGAGCCCCCCGATGCCGACCGGGATGGCCACCATCAGTGTCTGGTGGACGATCGCCATAAAGCCGCTGTCCTGATCATGTCCGGGAACCGGCAGCATACCCATACCCTGAGAGACGCCATAGACGATGACCGCCATGACGACGCCGACACCCAGCGCCAGGCGGATTGTCCTGCCCACGGTGTGATCGCCAACCTGCCCGACTGCTCGTCTCAGCAGGAACCACATCACGATCGCGTGAAAGGTGAACTGGGCCGAGTTCGCCAGGACGAGCCCCGCCATGCCGAGTGGTTCGATAAGGGAAAACGCCACAATGAAATAGACGCCGACGGCCAGGACGCCGACGATTACCGGAGTCCGGGTGTTCTGCCGGGCGTAGTACGAGAAAATCAGCACCTGATCGTAGGCTGCGAAGAACGTTCCCGGCAGGTACGCCAGCAGGGCGATCTGGATTGCCCTGGCTCCGATGTCGTCCGTGGCGCCGTGGAAAAAGAGGAGATCCACGGCAGGCCAGGAGATCGCCGCCAGACCGAGCGTTGCCGGCACGACCATGATCGTGACCATCTTCAGGCCATTGGAGAGCGTCCGTTGAAAGGCGTTTTCGTCTCCGCTGGCGAAGTGACGCGAGAGTGTCGGTAACGCGGCCAGCGAGATCGCGGCAGCGACCACTCCCAGGATCATCTGATTCAGCGCGGTGGCGTAACGCATCGCTCCCAGCGCGTTCGGATCGACGCCCCAGGCGAGATTACGGTCGACGACCAGGGCGACGGTGTTCGACATCAGTCCGATGAAAATCGGGATGTAGAGCGCGAGAATCTTCTTGATCGCCGGGTGCCGGAAGTTGAAGTTAGGCTTCGGCATGACATCCCGGAGCCCGGGGGCCTGGATGAACACCATCAGTATGGCGCCGAGCACGATGCCAACGACGATCGCCCGGATGCCGAATTCGGTGCGACCGAGCATGAGCGCGACCGCGACGATTGCGGCGTTTCGCGCGGCCATTGACAGGGCGGGCCGGGTGAAGCGCTGCATGGCGTACAGCGTTGACATCAGAATCGTCGAGATTGCCAGAAGCAGCACCGCCGGCAGGATCATCCGGACAAGCTGAACCGTGAGCTCGACCGTTTCTGGATCCCGAGCCTCGGCTCCGCCGCCCAGCGCAGTCATCACGGTGACGACCTGCGGGGCAAAGATCTCCATCACGACAACGACGCCGCCGATGACGAGCAGCGCCAGCATCAGCAGTGCGCCCACAATTCGGCGTAGTTCCTGTTTCAGCTCCGGCGTTGCGTAGGCGCTGAGGACCGGCACCAGAGCCGCCTGCATCATGCCGCTGATGACGAGGTCGAAGAGCATCGTGTGAATGTTGTCGGCAATGGTGAACGCGGCGACGACGTCGCCGGTGCCGAAGAGCCAGGACGTGATCTGCTCGCGAACCAGCCCGAGAATCCGGCTGAGGATCGTCCCGACCATGATGATCGCCGCCCCGCGGACGATGATCGAGCGCTCGGACGGGGCCGGGTTTTCCGGCGCATCTTCCGGCGCGGGCGGGTTGGGATCTCTGTCGCTCACCACTCGACATTCCCGTGTGCGAGCCAGCGGGTAATGATTCGCTCTTCGATCTTAGATGTCGATTGTCCCGGTTCGAGGTCCAGGATTCGAACTTCGCCGCCGTATGCCTCGACGGTTGGAGCTTCCGGAAGCAGGGTAGCGCCGGAGTCGGGATCCACTGTGTAATCACCGCCCTTGACGTAGATGTCCGGCCTCAGCGCCTCGATGAGCTGGTGGGCGGTAGGTTCCCGGAAGATCACGGCGTAATCGACGCAGGCCAGTCCGGCAACGAGCTCGGCGCGTTCGTCTTCCGCCACAATCGGGCGGCGGAGACCCTTCCTGGCGGTTGTCGTCTCGTCGTCGTTGACGCCGACGATGAGGATATCCCCGAGTGCCTTTGCTTGCTGAAGATAACGGAGATGTCCAACATGGAGCAGATCGAAGTGGCCGTTGGTAAGAACGGTCGTCGAGCCCTGTGACCGGAGTTGATCACGAAGGTCTGCAAGCTGGTTGAACTGGATGACCTGTCCCATGCGCTCTCCGGACGATGACCTGTCCAGACTCTCCCGCGTCGCGTGGCAGAATCCTAGCACGCTGGTGGCCCATACTCGGGATGTGAGAGATCCGGCAGACGGCGATGAGACAACATATTCTTCATATGGTGACAACAGCTTCTTGATTCGGTCGGCCCGATGGGCGCGTAGGCTCGGGATAGACGCTGGCGAACAGCGATGTACAACCGGTCCGGTCATTCAGGTTGAGAGCACAGGAGTTCATGCTTCAGTTTACGTTTCGCCGGTTCATTCGAGGCATCTTGACGCTCTGGGTTGTGGTGACCCTTGTGTTCTTCGGACTGCGCCTGTCAGGCGATCCTGTATTTCTGATGCTCGGAGATGAAGCGTCCCCGGAAGCGGTGACCGCGCTTCGGGAGAAACTGGGCCTCAACGAACCGCTACCCGTGCAATACGTCCGGTATCTGCAGACGATCGGCAGCGGCGATTTTGGCGATTCGCTCCGGGAACGCCGTCCAGCTGTTGAGATCGTTGCCGAACGGTTGCCGGCTACCGCTGAACTGGCCGCGGCAGCCCTGGCGCTGGCGGTGTTCCTGGGTATTCCAGCTGGCGTCTATGCAGCGCTTCGGCGCAACAGCC
>SKTL01000099.1 GCA_007122555.1 Thermomicrobiaceae bacterium
CAGATCTGCGCCGAAGCCGGCTTCGGTGATCAGGACGTCCGCCAGCTTGAGACCGATCCGGTCGGCGATTATCGAGCTGTTGCCGTGGGCGATGTTCCCGAACGGTCCAGCATGAACTAGCGCCGGCGTGTGCTCCAGCGTCTGAACGAGGTTCGGCTTGAGCGCATCGACCATCAACGCGGACATCGCGCCGGCTGCGCCGATATCCTCAGCCGTGACCGGTTTCCGGTCGCTCGTGTAGGCGACGACAATGCGTCCCAGGCGCTCGCGCAAGTCTTCCTGGCTGGTGGCCAGCGCGAGTATCGCCATCACTTCCGATGCGGCGGTGATGTCAAAACCGGTCTCCCTCGGAACGCCGTTGCCGGCGCCGAGCCCGGTTACCAAGTTCCGCAGCGATCGGTCATTGACATCGAGCACTCGTCGCCAACTGATGTTGTTGACGTCAATGTCCAGCGGGTTTCCGTGATGCAGCGAATTGTCGAGGAATGCGGCGCACAGGTTGTGCGCCGCGGTTACGGCGTGAGCATCCCCGGTGAAATGCAGGTTCAGGTCTTCCATCGGGATAATCTGAGCGTACCCGCCTCCGGCGGCTCCGCCCTTTGCGCCAAAGACCGGGCCGAGCGACGGTTGACGGGTCGCCACGATCGATTTTCGACCGATGCTGGCGAATGCTTGACCGAGCCCGACCGTGGTCGTTGTCTTACCTTCGCCTGGTGGGGTCGGGGTGATCGCCGTCACGACAATGTATTTGCCGTCCGGCCGATTGGCGAGCCGCTGCTCTGCGTCCAGCCGGATCTTCGCTTTGTAGGGACCGTACTGCTCGATTTCATCCTGATTCAGCCCGATTTGATCCGCGATCTCGACGATCGGACGAGGCTGGATACTCTGTGCGATTTCACTGTCACTCGCCATTGGCTCGCCATTCCTTTCGACACGCGATCTAGCGGTGGTTCACCGATTCCGGTTCCTGGAGCAACCTGCGCTGGATTCGGGCAGCCTTGACCGTATTCGCCGCCAGAACTCGCTGCGTCACCACCCCGGTTCCTCCCGGAACCGGCGTTATGGCCCCGGCAACGTCAAAGACCGATTCGTGCGCGTCCCCCGTCATCTTGCCGTCGACGAAATTCACTCCGAAGTCGAGGACTGTCGCGCCTTCGCGGATCATGTCTCCGGTAAGCACGTCTGATCTTCCCGCGGCGAGTACGACGATATCCGCCTGTCGGGTAAGAGACGCCAGATCCCTGGTGCGACTGTGGCAGATCGTGACCGTCGCGTTCTCGCCGAGAAGCAAGAGCGCCATCGGCTGACCGACAATCGGGCTGCGACCGACGACGACGGCGTGCTGACCCTCGATCGGAATTCTGTAATAGTGCAGGATCTCTATGCCGCCCATCGGGGTGCTGGGGACGAGGTGCGGTACTCCGAGCGAGAGGCGACCGGCGTTTGCGTAGGTAATGCCGTCAATGTCCTTATCTGCGGACAGGACGTTGGCCGGCAACTCGCGATCGAGGTGATCGGGAAGCGGCTGGAAGACGATTACTCCATCGATATCCGGGTCGTAGTTTAACTCCCCGAGAATAATGCGCAGGTGCTCTTCGGAAATACGCGCCGAGATTTCTCTGGCGTTGACATCGATCCCGACCCGCTTGAACGTCCGCAGAATCGACCGGAAATACGCCCGGCTCGATTCGTCATCGCCAACGAGCACGGCGGACGCGGTTGCTGGCGGGCCCGGCGCGTCGTCGATCTCGGCCAATTCATCACGCAATCGTCTTTCAATTTCAAGTGCGACCGGTTTTCCCTCAAGTATCAGGGCCATCACCCGTCCTGTCCGGCGAATCTAGCGGATAACGCTGCGAGTTCGGGCGACCACGCGACTGGCCTGGTCCTGCGACTGAGAATAAAGGTCATCAATCTCCTGCGCAATCCGGGTCGCCTCGACGTCATCGGTGATCATCCCGAGATTCACTTCCGCCATCAGGAGAAGCGAGGTGATCGCCCCCGCACTGGTGGCCGCCGCCGCACCGAGATCACTCGCGGTAAATGGTCGCGCCAGACACTGGAGTTCGTCAATAGTACGAAGAAGTCGCTTGGCGTCACGGGCCAGGCGGAGCGGAGTCTCGATTGCCGCGGCGATGGCGTCCGCTGAGCGTTGTTCAAGCTCCGGAGCGGCTCCATGATCGGATTTTCGGGCCGATCGAAGCTGGCTCTGGGCGTCCATCAGCTCGGTAAGCGCGGCGATATCTTCATTGATCGCGTGCTGAAAGATAGCTCGCAAGCGCTGACAAAGCTGCACAGCGTCCTTGAGTTTGCCCCGGTCCTCCTCGGAGATCTTGCGCCGCCCGGCGCTGAGCTGAAAGACGAGCTCGGCAGTCGCCGCAGCGCCGGCGAGCGACATTGCCGCCACTGCGCCGCCTCCGGCATATCGATCCGTTCGGGCGACCTCGTTCGCCAGGCTGTCGACCGTCCAGCGTTCATTCTGGTCATTCATCGGCATCACGACCTTCACCCTGTACGCACTTCGGATCCGCAGAAATGCTGACTCATGCACGGCAACGGAGTATAACACTCAAGTGAACTGTGCGGATAATGTCACGTTCCTGCCAGATTCATGATCAGGGCGGGCCTCCCACGGTCCAATGCGTATAATTGGTTGGTGGGTGTACGCACAGGTGTGGAAAACCGGGAAAACTGGTTGACAGGGTGTCACGCGGCGGGTATAGTGATGTCAGCAGGTCATTGCGTACGTTCGCTATCAGCGAACACAATCGAGAGGTTTTGCCAATGGGCGCAATCGAGGCACCGAAGGAGTCGACACCGTTCGCCCGTATGCTCAAGGAGTTTCGGGAAGACCGCGGGATCTCCCAGAGCAGACTGGCCGAAGCGTCGAACTTCGATCACAGTTACGTGAGCAGACTTGAAAGCGGCAACCGGGCGCCGACTCGCGAAGCCGTCAGCAAGCTCGCCGAGGCGCTTGGACTCGACTACGGGCAGCGCGACAGTTTGC
>SKTL01000481.1 GCA_007122555.1 Thermomicrobiaceae bacterium
GCTTTTGGACGCGGTCGGTCAGGAAGCGGTGCGTCATCGCGATACGATCATGATTGGCCGAACACATGGAGTCCACGCCGAGCCGATCACCTTCGGATTCAAGCTCGCGGTCTGGTTCGACGAATTACGGCGTCATCGCATTCGATTGCAGGATGCTCGGGAGATGATGCGCGTCGGAAAGATCTCCGGGGCCGTCGGGACGCATGCGAACGTTCCCCCGGATGTTGAGGAAGCCGTCTGCCGTCACCTCGGGCTTGAGGCGGCGCCGGTTTCTACCCAGATTCTGCAGCGTGACCGTCACGCGCAAGTCATCACGGCGATCGCCTTACTGGGTACATCGCTCGACAAATTCGCGACAGAGGTACGACACCTTCAGCGCACGGAGGTGCGAGAGCTCGAGGAGCCGTTCGACGCCGGAAATATGGGATCCTCGGCAATGCCGCACAAGCGTAACCCGCACGAGACCGAGCGAATCAGCGGGCTTTCACGCTTGCTTCGGGGGTATGTGACGCCCGCGCTTGAGAATGTTGTGCTTTGGCACGAGCGGGATATTAGCAACAGTTCGGCCGAACGCGTGATCTTTCCGGATGCCTTCATCGTTGTTGATTACATGCTCGGCTTGATGACCGAGATTGTCTCGGACTGGGTAGTCTATCCCGAGCGAATGCGGGCGAACCTCGACGCGACCTTTGGGGCGATTTTCTCCCAGCAGGTGTTGCTACGCCTGATCGAGCACGGGATGGATCGACAGGCGGCCTACAAGATTGTGCAACGCAACGCCCAGAAAGCCTGGAACGAAGGCATTCATTTCTCGGAGTTGCTGAAAGCTGATCCGGATGCCACGGCGCATCTCGATGCTAACGCGATCGATATGATGTTCGACCTCACCTATCACGTTCAACACCTCGACCGAACGTTCGAACGTCTCGGACTCACCACCCCAGCCGCAGCGAGATCATGATCATGACGGAGGTTCTGTGCAGCAAGCGGTGACCCAACTCGAATTACCTGGTGTTCCCCTCTTTGCACGGGGGAAGGTCCGCGAGACATTTGATCTCGGAGACCGGCTGCTCATGGTTGCGACCGATCGAATCTCCGCATATGACAGTATTCTGCCGACCGGAGTCCCGGCCAAAGGAATCATTCTGACGCAGTTTGCCCGGTTCTGGTTCGGCCAGTTGCAGGACATGGTCCAGCATCACCTGATCACGACGGAGCTTGATGGACTTCCCGAGCACATCATCCGGTACCGGCATCTCTTGCGAGATCGGACGATGATCGTGCGCAAGGCGAATCGCATTGATATTGAGTGCGTGGCTCGAGGCTACATATCCGGAAGCGCCTGGGCCGAGTACTCCGAACACGGGACCGTATGCGGCCAGAGGCTGCCGAATGGATTGCGCGAAAGCGACCGGCTGCCTGAGCCGATCTTCACCCCGGCGACCAAGGCGGCGGATGGACATCATGACGAAAACATCAGCGTTGAGCGTATGGCGGAGATTATCGGGGATGAGCAGACCGAGAAGCTCAGGGATCTTACACTGCGCATCTATCGATTCGCCGAGGATTTCGCCCGCCAGCACGGGATCATTATTGCCGATACCAAGCTCGAGTTCGGAATGATAAACGGTCAACTTGCGCTGATTGACGAAGTGCTGACCCCCGACAGCTCGCGCTTCTGGGATGCTGAACTCTATGAGCCCGGAGCGTCGCAACCATCGTTCGACAAGCAGATCGTTCGCGACTGGCTAACCAGCGCCGGGTGGGATCGCGAACCGCCGGCGCCGCGGTTGCCGCAGGACGTGGCGCTCCGCACGGCGCGTCGCTACTACGAAGTCTTCCAGCGACTGACCGGTGAATCGCTCGATATTGACCTGACTGCCTGATAAACGAGGGGAACGAACTGGTGACAGCGACCGATCAGAAAACAAAACAGAACTGGCTGGTGGAAGTGTTTGTTTCGCTCAAACCAGCCGTCAACGATCCACAAGGGCTGGCGATCAAGGACGGGTTGCACATGCTCGGCTACGACGAGGTGGATGATGTCCGGGCCGGGAAATACATGCAACTGCATCTGTCCGGAAGCGACCAGTCTGCAGTTGAATCACGCGTTGCGGACATGTGCGAGAAGCTGCTGGCGAACACCGTGATTGAAAGCTACCGGTTCACTGTTCAGCCGATCACTGACGATTCGCAGTAAGGCGGTCTCCGAATGAGCATGCGATACGCGGTTATTACGTTTCCGGGCAGTAACGGCGAGCACGACGCGCTCATGGCGGTCGAACTCGGGCTTGGCATGCCGGTGGAAGCGGTCTGGTACAAGGAAACATCACTCGATCGTTTCGACGCCCTGCTGTTGCCGGGCGGATTCTCGTACGGCGATTATCTACGTCCCGGCGCGATTGCTCGATTCGCCCCGATTATGGCTGCGGTCGAAGAGTTTGCCGCGTCAGGCAAACCGGTCCTCGGGATCTGCAACGGTTTTCAGGTGCTGACTGAAGCCGGCTTGCTGCCTGGCGCATTGCTCCGAAATCAGTCGCTTGAGTTTCGGTGTGCCTGGGTCCATGTGCGGACCGAGACAACCCGCACCCCCTGGACCGCTCCGCTGGCGGACGGCGAGGTCCTGCATTTGCCAATTGCCCATGGTGATGGCCGCTACTTCGCCGAGCCCGATCTCTTGAACCGGCTAATTCAGAAAGATCAAGTCGTCTTCCGCTATAGCACCGAATCCGGAGAGCGGGAAAGCTCGGTGAATCCGAACGGTTCGGTCGATGACATCGCGGGCGTGTGCAACTCCGCTGGCAACGTTGTCGGGCTGATGCCGCACCCGGAACGCGCCTATGACACGTTGATCGGCGGCGATGACGGGTTGAGAATCCTGTCATCCGTTTTGCGGGCTGGAATGGCCGCGGCAAGCGGCGCCTGACATCTCGGTGAGAAATGTCGCGAGGTCGAATGTGAGAGTGAACGAGGAGTTCGATGCAGGTAACCGCTGAAGTTCTGGCAGAAGTCGCACTCACCGAGTCTGAATACGCGTTGATCGTTGAGAAACTTGGACGAGAACCTACACCGGTCGAGCTCGGGATGTTCGGCGCGATGTGGAGCGAGCACTGTGGGTACAAGAACTCGCGCCCAATTCTGAAACGCTTCCCGACGACCGGCGAACATGTGCTTCAGGGGCCCGGCGAGAACGCCGGCGCAGTCGATATCGGCGATGGACTCGCCGCCGTGTTCAAGATCGAATCGCACAATCATCCAAGCGCCGTAGAGCCGTACCAGGGAGCGGCGACCGGCGTCGGCGGTATTGTTCGGGACATTTTCACGATGGGCGCTCGCCCGACAGCGCTGCTGAACTCATTGAGGTTCGGCCCGTTGACCGAACCGCGTACGCGGTACCTGTTCTCAGGTGTTGTCGGCGGGATCGGCGGATACGGGAACTGTCTGGGTATTCCGACGGTCTCCGGCGACATCTTCTTCCACTCGAGTTATGCCGGAAATCCGCTGGTGAATGCGATGTGTGTCGGGATCGCTCGCCAGGACCAGTTGACGACTGCCGAAGCCTCAGGCGTCGGTAATCTTGTCGTGCTGGTCGGAGCGGATACCGGACGCGACGGAATTCAGGGCGCGACATTCGCGTCCGTCGTCAACCCGGAAGCGTCGCATCGCGGTGTGATCCAGGTCGGGAACCCATTCCTCGAGAAACTATTGATTGAGGCGTGTCTGGAGTTGCTGCAGACGCCGCACGTCGTCGCAATGCAGGACCTCGGTGCGGCCGGCCTCACCTCGTCAGCCGTCGAGTGCGCCAGTCGAGGAACTGTCGGGATCGAGATCGACGTTGACAAGGTATCACGCCGTGAGAAGGGTATGACCCCGTATGAAGTGATGCTTTCCGAGAGCCAGGAACGCATGCTCGTCGTCGTGCGGCCCGAAGGTCTGGAATCCGTCCAGCAGATCTTTGAATATTACGATCTTCACTCAGATGTGATCGGTCACGTCACCGATGATGGCAATGTGCGGATTACGTCGGGCGAAGAGGTTGTCGCCAACGTCCCGGCCCGACTCTATACCGATGAGTGCCCGGTCTATACCCGCGAGGGAGTTGAGAAGAAGGCGGTTCAGACGCTTCGCGCGTTCGAGATGAGCGCAATTCCGGACGTCAGCGCGCAGGATAGCGCAGGCGTCTTGCTCAAACTCCTGAAGTCCCCCAACATCGGGAGTCGTGAATCGGTTACCCGGACGTATGATCATACGATCCTCAGCAACACGGTAGTCGCGCCGATCAAGGCGGATGCCGCCGTGATTCGGGTGAAGGGGACAGGTTCTGGCCTGGCGGTCAAGACCGACTGCAATCCGCGCTATTGCTATCTGGAACCGTTCAGCGGCGGTGCTCACGCGGTGGCGGAGGCAGCGAGGAATATCAGCTGTGTTGGCGCGCAGCCGCTCGCGATCACGAACTGCCTGAATTTCGGCAATCCGGAGGATCCGGGTGTCTATTACCAGATGCAGCAGGCGGTCGACGGCATGTCTGCAGCCTGTAACGCCCTTGGCATTCCCGTTATCTCTGGAAATGTGAGCCTGTACAACGAATCTGGAGATACCGCGATCTTCCCCACCCCGACGGTCGGGATCGTCGGACGCCTGGACAACGTTGACCGCCACGCGTCGATGGGGTTCCAGGGCGGCGGGGCTGCGATTCTCGTTGGTCCGGGCGAGGCGTCGCTGGGCGCTAGCGAATATCTCGAAGAAGTGCATGGTAAGACCGCCGGCGCTCCGCCGGAGATTGATCTCGAGCTCGAAGTCAAGGTCCAGCGAGCCGTGCGCCAACTGATCGCCGACGGTCTGATCAACGTGGCTCACGATACGTCAGAGGGCGGTCTGGCGATTGCGCTTGCCGAGAGTTGCATCCAGGGGAGGGCCGGCCTCGAGTCGGATCTCGGTGAGTTGCTCGCCGTAAACAATCAACGACTCGATCAAACGTTGTTCGGCGAGGCCGCGTCGCGAATTATCATCGAGGTCTCGCGTGAGCGCGAATCGGCCGTGCTCGATCGGCTGCACGAGTCCGGGATTCCGATCTGGCGGCTCGGCGCCACCGGCGGCGAGCGATTCCGGGTCACCGGCATCCTGGATGTAACTGTTGATGAATTGGCCGCATCGTGGAGCGCCGCGCTGACGTCGTATCGCGAGGATCCGGAAACCAGTCAGCCTGTTCCTGGACGAGGTTGATCCGCGCCAGTTCGTTGATACTCGCGGATACCGTAGATTGCCGGCTGGATTGCTCGTTGCTGTGCGCAGAATCGGACCGAATCAGGCGGCTCGCGTGTTACACTTCAGGTGATAGATGCTGCGGACCAGAAGGGGGCCAATCCAGCATGCCACTCGATGAACTCCGTGAGGAATGTGGTGTATTCGGTGTCTATGCTCCCGGCATGGATGTCGCACGCTTGACGTACTTCGGATTGTACGCATTGCAGCATCGCGGCCAGGAAAGCGCTGGTATCGCGGCTTCAGACGGGACCGACATTCACGTTCATAAACGTATGGGCCTGGTGAACACCGCATTCTCAGAGGAGAATCTCGGTTCGCTGTCGGGCCATATAGCGATCGGCCATACACGATATTCAACGACTGGAAGCAGTCATCCCGACAATGCGGGCCCAATGGTGGCCCGCTCTCATTTTGGGACCGTGGCGGTCTCCCACAACGGAAACCTCGTCAATAGCGACATCCTGCGGCGAGAACTCGAGGAATCCGGCGTTGAGTTCAAGACGACCACCGACAGTGAAGTGCTTACCTGGCGAATAGCCCTGAATTTCGGGCCGGATATCGTGAGCCGCGTCAAGCAGGCGATGTCGCGCTTCGTCGGCGCCTACAGTCTCGCCGTGCTGTTGCCGGACGCGCTGGTCGGCGTTCGTGATCCGCACGGAATCCGCCCGCTCTGCCTTGGGCGAGTCGACGGCGGATGGGTACTTGCCTCGGAGACCTGTGCGTTCCAGACAATCGGCGCGAGCTATGAGCGAGAGCTTGAACCAGGCGAGATCGTCGTTATCGACCACAACGGAGTCACCAGCTATCCGCCCGATGAAAGCCGCAAACGGGAGGCAATGTGTATCTTCGAGACGATCTACTTCGCCCGACCGGACAGCTTCATGAAAGGCGATCGGCTCCATCTGACACGCCAGCGAATGGGCGCCGAGTTGTATCGCGAGCATCCGGTTGACGCGGATATCGTTGTCCCGTTGCCTGATTCATCTGTGCCCGCGGCAATCGGATTCGCGCGCGAGTCAGGAATCGAGTACGCCGAAGCGTTGATCAAGAATCGGTACATCGGTCGAACATTTATCCAACCTGATCAGCGGCTTCGCGAGCAGGGCGTGCAACTGAAATTCAACGCGTTGCCGGAAGTTCTTGAAGGTAAGCGGGTTGCGCTAATCGACGACACAATCGTACGCGGGACCACCAGCAAACCGATCGTGGATCTCTTGCGGAACAACGGCGCAACTGAGGTGCATATGCGCGTCCATGCTCCGCCGATCAAGTGGCCGTGCTACCTGGGAGTTGACATGGCCAAACGGAGCGAGTTGATCGCGGCGCACCTCAGCGTCGAGGAAATTGGACAGAAGATCGGCGCGGATTCGATCGGGTACCTCAGCCTCGAGGGCTTGTTGAAGGCGATCAACGCTGGCCGCAATGGCTTCTGCACCGGGTGTCTGACGGGCCAGTATCCGGTGCCCGTGCAGATGGAAATGGACAAGCTGTCGCTAGAGAAGGTCTAGCATCGCGAGTTGACCGGCCTGTCGTTCCTCATTACAATTTGACAGTTTGGGCCGCGGGATGGGAAAGGAGCACGGGTTGGCGGAGTCTTCTGAACTGAAACGGACACCGATCGCAGAGCGCCACGTTCAGGCTGGCGCGAAGATGGTCGATTTCAGTGGCTGGTACATGCCGGTCAACTACAAGGGGATCATCGAAGAACACCACACCGTTCGAAACAATGTCGGGGTGTTTGATCTCGGACATATGGGCCAGCTCGATGTGACCGGACCTGACGCCGAGGCATTCCTGCAGTACGTGGCGACAAATGATGTCTCAAAGCTCAGTCGAGGACAGGCGCAGTACGCGATGCTGCTGTATCCGAACGGCGGAGTGGTTGATGACATTATTGTCTATCGGCGACCGGACGATAGCGGCTTCTTCATTGTGCTCAATGCGGCCAACACCCAGAAAGACATTGACTGGTTCAATGAGCAGAAAGCAAACCGGCCGGAATTCGATGTCAACCTGGATCACTCGTCCGATCGTACCGGGATGATCGCCATCCAGGGGCCGAATGCCGAACAAGTGATGCAGAAGATTACGGATGTCGATCTGTCGCCGGTCGAGAACTTCTGGTCGGTCTACGCGAATGTCGCCGGCGCGCCATGCATGCTCGGTCGCACGGGCTACACCGGTGAAGACGGCTTTGAGGTCTATTCGCCGATCGACAAGATTCTCGAGATCTGGGATGCGCTTTTCGATGCCGGATCCGATGTCGGTATTCAGCCGATCGGCCTCGGCGCCAGGGATACGCTTCGACTGGAAGCGAAGATGGCGTTGTACGGTCAGGAATTGTCGCCGGAGATTACGCCGCTTGAAGCGCGTCTCGGTTGGGCCGTGAAGTTCGACAAGGGCGAGTTTATCGGACGAGAGGCCCTGCTGAAGCAGAAGGAAGAGGGGCTGACGCGTCGACTGGTCGGCTTCAAGCTGGTCGAGCGCGGCGGAACGCCTCGAACCCATTATGAGATTCAGGTTGATGGCAAGCCGGTCGGCGAGGTGACCAGTGGAACCCGGTCGCCAACGCTCGGCGAGAACATAGGCCTGGGTCTCGTTGATACGGAATATGCGGGAGTTGGCAAGCCGCTGGACATAATCGTCCGGAACAAGCCGGTGCGCGCCGAGCAGGTTCGCACGCCGTTTTACAAGCGGGGATAACGCTGGGGGACGCCCGACGGGCGCGAAGGAAAGGATCAGGCACGATGGTCGAGATCAAATCCGATCTCAAATACACGAAGTCTCACGAGTGGATAAAGGTTGACGGCGATTCCGTCACGATGGGCGTGTCGGACTTTGCGCAATCCGAGCTTGGCGACATCACCTATCTGGAGCTCCCGGAACCGGGAGAGGCGGTGACTCGGAACGAACCACTCGGCGTGATCGAGTCGGTCAAGGCTGCGTCGGACATTTACTCTCCAGTGACGGGAGAGATCGTCGAAGCTAACGAGAACGTGGTCGACGCTCCTGAATCGGTAAACTCATCACCATACGATGATGCTTGGCTGGTGAAGATCAAGCTGAGCGATCCGTCACAGCTCGATGAATTGATGGACAGTGCCGCCTACGAGAAATTCGTCGAAGAAGAAGGCGGTCACTAGAATATCTTGCCGCGACGCGTCGTTATCGGTCATTCAGGCGCCGCCCCCGGCCACTGCACGGTTCGATGCGCGTGGTGAGATGAGGAGATGATTATCAATGTCGTTCGTACCGCATACACCGGAAGATCGTCAGGAAATGCTCGATGCGATCGGGGCAGGCTCTGTTGAGGAGCTGTTTTCGGCGATTCCGGAATCTGTTCGGTTTCCCAAACTCGACCTGCCACCGACGCTTTCCGAGATGGAAGCGAACCGGAAGCTGAATCAGCTTGCCGCGAAGAACGTGAACACGGCGGCGAATCCCTCGTTCCTCGGCGCCGGTATCTACAACCACTACTCTCCGGCAACCGTTTATCAGATCCTCTGGCGCGGCGAGTATCACACCGCCTATACGCCCTATCAGCCGGAGGTCGCCCAGGGGACGCTGCAGGTCATCTACGAGTTTCAGTCGATGATCAGCGCGTTGACGAACATGGATGTGTCGAACGCATCTCTCTATGACGGCGCCACGGCGCTGGCGGAGGGCGCGCTGCTGGCGGTGAACCCGCGCAAGAAGCGGACGAAGGTCGTTGTCGCGGGTACGGTGCATCCGCACTATCGAGCGGTGCTTCGAACGTATACAACCGGGCTCGATGTCGAAGTCGTCGAGCTTCCGGTACCGACCGATACGCTGCAGAATGATCCGAGCGCGTTTGACGAGCATCTGGACGACTCCACGGCCTGCCTGATCGTCCAGTATCCGAACTTCTACGGGCGCATTGAGGACCTGGCCGCAGTTTCAAAGAAAGCGCATGACGCGGGCGCGAAGTTCATGGTTTCGACCTATCCGCTCGCGCTGGGCATGCTTCCGCCACCAGGGGATTTCGATGCGGATATTGTTACGGGCGAGGGCCAATCGCTCGGCGTTCCGCAAAGCCTGGGCGGTCCCGTCGTCGGTATCCTCGCCGCAAAGCAGGATCTGGTTCGCCAGCTGCCGGGTCGCCTGGCCGGTATGTCGGTAGATGAAGAAGGCAAGCGGGGGTACGTTCTCGCACTGCAGACGCGCGAGCAGCACATCCGTCGTGAGAAGGCGACAAGCAACATTTGCACCAACCAGGGTTTGCTGGCGCTCGCGGCGACTGTCTACCTTTCATCAGTCGGACCGACCGGCCTCCGAAAGATCGCCGAGGTGTGCTATCAGAACGCTCACTTCCTGGCTGAGCAGATCGATGCGATCGACGGCTACGAAGTGCTCGGCGAGGGCCAGTTCTTCAACGAGTTCGCGGTCAAGACGCCGATTCCAGTGCGTGATTTGAACCGCAAGTTGCAGGCGGCGGGTATCGTTGGCGGATACGATCTCTCCAAGGTCGATTCGGCCTTTGAGAATACGATGCTGATCTGCACGACCGAAATGAACAACAAGGAGCAGATCACCGATCTGATCGCAGCGCTCAAGGCAGCCGCCTGAGTCAGCGCACTCGATTTCGATCGCGCGAGTGGCGTCGCCGTGACACTACTCGCGCGTTTTCGTGTTCAATTCAGGACACGCTCGCGCCCCGATGGATTCATGCTTTCGCGTACACGCCGTTGTTGAGGACCAGCCACCATGCCAAGACCTATTGTTGCAATCGTCGGACGTCCGAATGTCGGTAAGTCAGCTCTGTTCAACCGGCTGATCGGCGAACGGCGCGCGATTGTCGAAGACATCCCGGGAACCACCCGAGACCGGATATACGGGGAGGTCGAATGGCGGAATGCCTGGTTCACCCTGGTGGACACCGGCGGGCTTCAGGCGGAGGAGGAGCTGGAACGCTCCACAACCGCCGAGATCTCTCGTTCTACCCAGCAGCAGGCGATTCTCGCGCTTGAAGAAGCGGACGTGATCCTCTTCGTCACCGACGGCCTGCATGGCATGTCCGCCGGCGACATGGAAGTGGCCGACCTGCTCAGGCGCACCACGACGCCGGTCATTGTGGTGGTGAACAAGACCGAGTCGCTCGAGCGTCAGGACAATGCGGTTGAGTTTTACAATCTCGGACTTGACGAGCCGGTGCCTGTCTCGGCGATTCATGGGCATGGAATCGGTGATCTGCTCGATCGCGTTTTCGCCGCATTGCCCGATCTCAGCGGAGAAGCGGAATCCGAGCATCCCCGGATCGCACTCGTTGGCCGTCCGAACGTGGGGAAGTCAGCGCTGCTCAATTCGTTGCTGGGACAGGGCAGGCAGATTGTCTCCAGCACGCCTGGCACGACTCGCGATTCAATCGATACCGAACTCGACTACAAGTCCCAGCCGATTACGCTTATTGACACCGCCGGCGTGCGGCGGCGCGGACGCATTGAACAGGGAATCGAGAAGTACAGCGTCCTGCGTTCGATGCGAGCAATCGATCGCGCTGACGTAGCAGTGCTGGTTCTCGATGCAACCGAGCCGTTCACGGCGCAGGATACCCATATTGCGGGATACATTGAGGAACGCAAGAAGGGAATCGTCCTGGCGATCAACAAATGGGATCTGGTTGAGAAGGATGACCGGACAGTTGGACGATTTGTCGAGCGCGCCCGAGCGGCATTCGACTTCGTTCCGTATGCGCCGGTCATCTTCATTTCGGCGGAGACCGGTCAACGAGTCACCCAGATCATCGAGGTTGCGCTCACGGTCATGGCCGAACGCACCCGTCGGGTGTCAACTGGTGAACTGAACAGGCTGATCAAGGATCTGGTGAATCGCCATCCACCACCCTCGCGCCCCGGCAAGTGGGTCAAGTTCTACTACGCGACTCAGGCGGCGGTGGAGCCTCCGTCGTTTATTATCTTCACCAACGAACCGGAGAACGTTCACTTTTCCTATCGGCGTTATATCGAGAATCATATTCGA
>SKTL01000136.1 GCA_007122555.1 Thermomicrobiaceae bacterium
AACGATCGCGCCGAACGGGGTCAGCCGCCGGTTTGCTCCTGTTGCGCCATCTCCTCGGGCGATACCTGCCTGCTGGCGGCTCGATTCTGGATTTCTTCCCGAAACGCTCGAGCCTCGCCTTTCGATACCCCGCTCAGCCAGGGATCGCGTTTCGCGCCGCCGTAGGTCTCAAGGATGACGGTCGCTTTCAACAGTCCGAACTGCAGGCGGGTGGAGGCGATCCGGTCAATCGAAACCACTTCTTCTTCCCGTTTCAGCCCGAACCACTGCCGCTGCGTCACCTTCACGCTGTCCTCGGTCAGCTCCATCTGATCCGGCATCCAGAACTTCGTCGGGCTCTTCCATCCGGTCAGAATGCGTGATGCTTTGATGATCATGGCGGCCTCTTCTCAACTCCCGAACAGATCGTTGTCAACAGCTGATGTGATTCGCATGATCATACATCGTAGCATCATGAGCAACGGCGACCCGGACATCGCCCGGAAGCGCGCCACTCCCGCCCAACGCGTTGATCAACCATTCCACAGTTACGCCATCGGGGGTTTCCGGTATCGTCATTGATATCGAGTCTCACCTGCTCTCATGAATGAACCGGGCCCCGGTGGGAGGTCAGGGCCCGGTTCGCGCAGATCCGCTGGTGTGGCTACAGCGGGATCTCCACCAGAATCCTACTGCCCAGATACTCGATAGGCGCGTCAGAAGCCGTCATGGTCGTCACGAATTGAGCCCAGTCTGGATCATCATACTGTTTGTGCATTGCTTTCCCGAGCGCCTCGATACTATCGTGATAGAACATCGCGATAAAGCGCCCCGGAGCGCTCTGACCGTCGAAAACGTAATCCATTGGCCGGTAATCGAGCGCACCGACTTGCTTGCCGAGATCTCGGACCTGATCTCGCAGTCCGGCTACATCAGATGCCCGGCCTGGTTTGATCTGGACATCGGTCATCTGAAGAACCGGCCCGATCTGATACTCCCGGGACTGATCTCGATCCCGATCCTGTAGCATCAACCGGGTGACATCCTGTACCGGTGAATCGGCCCCCGCAGCGCGCTGGACGAGAGCTTGGGCCTGTTCGTCCTCATTGGATCTCTCAATCGACTTGCCCCAGCTTTCGAAGTCATCATATGTCGTGGTGGCGTAGAGCCGGCCGGTCAGCGCGCCGCCGATAAACGACTGGTACAGCCTGACTCCCCGTAATCCGACGCTGAGACGTTCGTTATTCGCGCGCATCTCGCGAACAATATCGACAACCTCACCCTGCTTGCCCGGTTTCGCCGATCCGGAGATCACTGAGACAACGGCCATGATCGTCTTCCTTTCTGTGGCTCTACCCACTGTTTCCCGGCGTTCACTCGAACGCGGATTTGACAGCCGCCAGAGCAACACGTTGGTTATGCGGTACTGAGGAAAGCATGGCTGCGATCGCTCGCCGGCGCATCTGACAGGTGTCAGATTTCGCGAAGGAATGGGTGACCCCACGTGTCATATGCCGGGGGAACTCGCACAAGCGTTGAGGCCCGATTCAGGCATGAAACAAGGATCAGACACCCGGCGGATTCGACCGCCAGGCGTCCATTGTTCCGACCGATGTTGAGTGTTGGGTGTTACTTACCAGGCGCCGGAACAGGCACAACGGGAGCAGGCGAGTCATCCAGTCGCTCACGGGCAAACATCAGCCCGACGGATCCGAAGGATATGACCAGCACCCCGATTGCGACCGCCGGGAACCCGCCCAGCGCCAGCAAGACGCCGCCGATTGCCGACGCGAGTGCGATGGAAACCGTAATCTCAGCATGTCGCAGCGCCATCGTCGCCGCAGGTTTGCCCGGACTCGCTTCCGCGATGAACATCGTCAATGCCGGATACCCGATGCCGCCGGAAATGCCGCAGGCAATCATCAAGGCCATCGCTGGAATAGCCGACACGGGCAGCGCCATCATACCCAGCGCGGTAAGTCCCATCGCCGTCGTTGACATCCAGCACAAGCGGCTGATGCCTATGCGCTCGACTGCGCACACGCTGACCCGTGTGCCAACGAGATAGCTTCCGCCGCCAATCACCGACACCAGCGCAACGCCCTGAAGCGTAAAGTTATGGACGGTCATCCAGTAGACGGTCAGATAGACCAGTACGATCTGCCACCCGATATTGCGGGTGGTGTCCGCTAGATAGAGCAGGACAGCCGGGACGTGTGACAGGATTGTCCGGTAGGAATCAACAACTTCGCGAGTTCGGAGCTGCTGGGAAGGAATCGGCGGGTCAACTGGCAGCGAACGCATTAGCACAGCGACGAGAACGACTGAACCCAGACAGAGCGCAGCATAGGCGAGTCGCCAGCCGCCGAGATCGCCCAGCAACGCCATCACGGGAATCCCGAGGAGCGCAGACCCCCCGGTTGCGCTGGCGATCCAGCCGATCGTCGGACGACGATCCTCAACCGGAAGCCGGAACGAGACGAACGCCAGCGTGATCGCGCCGACCAATCCCGTCCCGGCCAGCACCTTCCCGAGCATCAGCACCCAGAGCGATGGGGCAACGATCATCAGTAATGCGCCAGCAGCGATGAACAGCGTCCCGATGATCATAAAGCGGCGATGACCGTAGTGGTCACTCAACGGTCCCAGGACCAGCGCAACGGCGCCGCCAATCAGCGCAGCCACCGTAACCGACTGCGCCAGAAACGCCACTGAGACGCCGAACTCCTCAGACATCGGCACGAGGAACGTTCGCAGCGAGAGCACCGCGGTCATACCGACGAACGTTGTAAGAGACAGTATCAGAGTCAGTCCGCGAGACGACATGCCACCCATCCTTTTCCGTTCGCGACGTCAGCGTCCGCCGCCGGATATCACGAGCTGTGACTCCAGCATGACGCCGGAACGGAATGCGTACATCTGGCATGTGTCAGATATTCTGGGAGACTCAATTCAGCGGGGTGTCATATGACATCGCGTGAAGTCAGGATGGGGGAATCATGCCCAGCTTCTGTGCCTGCCTGACCGC
>SKTL01000392.1 GCA_007122555.1 Thermomicrobiaceae bacterium
AAGATTGCCTGAGAACCGGAACGCCGATCGGGAGCCGACCGACGCTGGGGAACTGCTCGATCGCCTGCAGGACCATCTCAACCGGGAGCAGCAAGTCAATGAATCCGCGCTGACGGTCCATCGCTATCTGAGCCTTGGACACGATCCGGCGTCGTTGATTGCAACGCTCGGTCACACGCTGTTACGGGAAGATGCCGAGTTCCACAGCTATCAGATGGTGGAAGCCGGGGTCGCATTGTTCCACGAGATCCGGCCAGAGCGAGCCGACGCCGCGAACCGGGTCCTCGTCGCGGTGGCGCGCTATCTCGCGGCGCACTCGCCGACGCCTCGGGCGATGCTGCAGACGGCGCGGACCGCGATGCGGCTGCAGCGGGGAGAAGAGATCTACCAGGATGATGTTGATGACTAGCTCGAGTCGTCGGGCGGCAATCCTCCCCGATTGCCCCTGACGCTCGTATCCACCTACCCCCTCGCGACACCCCGTCCTGCCCCACCAGGGCGGGGTGTTCGTGTCGGGTTATTGGGAGCCGATCCGTGCGAGAGCAGGCTCCAGAGTGTGAACAGGAGACGTGAAATCTTGTCAATTGAACGATTTGAACAATGGCTCACTCGGTACAAGCACGCCTGGGAAACCCGCGATCCCGACGCGGCGCAGGCGATTTTTTCCGACAACGCGACCTATCGTGTCACCCCATTCCGTGAACCTGAGATGTATCGATCCGGCATCCGGGACTACTGGGTTCGCGCGACAACCGAGCAACGGAACGTGCAGTTTGGCTACGAAATGCTTGCGACGAATGGCGACACCGGCATATGTCGATGGAACTGCCGCTTTGATGTTCACGACGATGGAAGGCACGTGGAGATTGACGGGATTTTCGTGTTCGTCCTGACTGATGACGGGCTTTGCAGCCAGTTCCAGGAGTGGTGGCATGAGCGGAGTTCGCCGATCACCGGATGACACCGGTTGCCGACGCCGTTATCGGAGAATATTGTCAGATGCGTTCTGATCGCCTTCTGGTAAGCTGACCCGCTTGTGCGGAATCACTGTTTGACGACAATACAGCCTGTGGTACAGTCAGCCTTACACATCAATAAACAGGCTGGATCTCGGTCCAGAAATAAAATCGGCTGCAGGAAGGTGATCACTATGAGCAACCGTTGGCAACTGTTGGGTCCGATAAGCGGGGTTCTGGCGACTGTCCTCTATATCGCCAGCAGGAGCTTTGGGGGCTGGCATATTCCCGGGGCGCTTGATCTTCGGCCGGAGTACTCTGCCGAGGTCGTCGGCGCGGCGTTTGCCGACAACGCCGATGGGTTTCGCACTGGCGCGCACCTCGGTTTTCTCGGGGCACTGTTTTTCATCGTGTTTGTCGCTGACCTGCGCAGGCGCATGGCCGAGCGAGAAGGGCCCAGCGGGACGTGGGGGCTGCTGGCTTTCGCCGGGGGGCTATTGCTGGCCGGGGTGCTCGTCATGCAGAACAGTCTCACTCTGGCCGCACGGGTAATTGGTAGTAACGAGATGAACCCGGCGCTGGCGCAGACAATCATCGCGTTTCAGTGGAGCGGTTCGGATCTGCTGGCCGCGCCGCTCGCGGCGATCGTTCTTTCGGTAAGCGTATTGAGCCTGCTGGCCGAGTTCCTGCCTCGCTGGTTTGCGTGGGCCGGTGTCGTCCTGACCGCGGGAGTCGTCGTTACGCTGGCGATTCCAACGGACTCCCCGTTGTTTATTTTCGTTGGGCTGTCGTTGCTCTGGGTGACGGCCGGCGCAGTGATCTTGCTGGTCCGGGATTTCATACCGGCCAGGCCAGGTGACGAGGTCCCGGCGCCAGCGTCCTGAGACACTCTTTTCTCGTCGCGAGCAAGCAAAGCGCGATCCGGAGATGGCCCGTTCGGCCGTCTCCGGATTCTTGTGCGATTCAGTTATGATGTCCCGTGAACCTGGAGATAGCGTAGTGGGTGAAAGGGCGACTGAATGCGCGAATCACTGGCGACAGCGCAGCAATCGATGGGCGATCCTCAGAAGACATTTCCGCTCTATCCGCCGATGCTCGATGGCTGTCCGGCGACGAGTTCCGAAAATGTACAGTATCCACTGGAGATCGCCTACGACTATGAGCGCATCGATCGCGAAATGTTCCAGCAGGAGCCGTTGACGGGTCTGGAGCGCTGGTCGATGCTGCTGCCGCCGCTGCTTGACGGGCTAAGCATGGGCGAGGGCGGGACCCCGCTTATCTCGGCGCCGAGGCTCGCGGAGTGGACCGGCTTCAATGGCGACGTATTCGTTAAGGACGAGAGCCAGAACCCGACCTGGAGCCACAAGGACCGGCTCAACCTCTGCACGGTTAGCGCGGCCGTCCACTCCGGTGCGCCCGGGATTGTCGTGGCGTCATCAGGGAATCATGGCGCCTCGGCCGCGGCATACGCGGCCCGGGCGGGGATCCCGTGCGTCATGCTCGCCTCCGCCGAATCGCCACGAGCCATCGTCAGCTTCGCGCTGGGCTATGGCGCCATGGTGCTCATTGCGCCGTCGGAATCCCGATGGGCCGCAGTCCGGCTTGTCCGCGAGCATCTCGGGTTTCAGCCGGTCAGCAACCAGACGAGGTTTCATACCGGGCACCCGTTCGGGACTGAGGGCTACAAGACGATCGCCTGGGAGCTGTTTCGGCAACTCGGGGATCGACTGCCGGGGACGGTGTTCGTTCCGACCGGATACGGAGAGATGCTGATGGGCGTCGCCAAAGGGTTCGTCGAGCTGCGCGAGCTCGGCGTCGTCGATCACGTCCCGAAGGTTGTCTCCTGCGAACCGTCAGCCCGCGGCCCGCTGGCGCATGCGATTCGTCTGAATCGTCCAGTGGCGACAGTCGAGCCGAACCCGACCGACGCCTACGCGATCGGGACGGCGATCGGCGGCTTTCGGGGTCGCGCGGCGCTGGAACGCACGGCCGGATACCCGGTTCTGATCAGTGATCGGGAGATGCGCGAGGCGCAGATCGA
>SKTL01000502.1 GCA_007122555.1 Thermomicrobiaceae bacterium
ATCGATTCCGGAGCGCGTTGTTGCAAACAATATACGCAACAGGGTATCAAGAACGTTAAATCGCGTCTCGATTCGTTCACATTTCGGTGACAGACTGTAAGAGAGACACGGTGGTGGCGAAACGGGACCATCCGGCAGGCGAGGCCTTTTACAGGTCGCATCGATCCGGTAGGCTGTAGCGGGAGCGCGGTCCCGATGACAAATGGAAGGTACGCTACGTGGGGCTGATGCAGCGATTGCGAAACCATGTCGGCCTGAAGCCGAACCCCCTGAGCGCAGCGACGAAAGCAACGCGACCGCGGACCGACGGCGCGGACGTCTCGGTGAGCGTCTGCCCCTACTGCGCCGTTGGTTGCTCACAGCTTGTCTACACCCGCGAGGGACGAATAATCGACATCGAGGGCAACTACGACAGCCCGATCAACGGCGGAACCCTCTGCCCAAAAGGGGCGGCGACATTCGGGTTGCTGAACAATCCGCATCGTGAAACGAAGGTGAAATATCGAGCGCCGTACAGCGACCACTGGGAAGAGCGGTCGCTCGAATGGGCGATGGACCGGATCGCCGAGCGCGTGAAGGAAACCCGGGACGCGACGTTCGAGGAGACCGAGGAGGATGGCGCCGTGGTCATGCGGACGCTGGGAATCGGGCACCTCGGCGGGGCGACGCTCGATAACGAAGAGAATTACCTGATCAAGAAGCTGTTTACCGCCGGGCTGGGGATCGTGGCGGTCGAGAATCAGGCCCGGATATGACACTCCAGCACGGTGCCCGGTCTGGGCGCCAGACTCGGACGCGGCGGCGCGACGATGCCGCAGCAGTCGCTGGCGGATAGCGACTGCATCATCATCATGGGCTCGAATATGGCCGAGAATCACCCGGTCGGCTTTCGCTTCGTCATGAAGGCGAAAGAGCGGGGCGCGAAGGTGATCCATATTGACCCCCGGTTTTCCCGGACGTCGGCGATGGCGGATACGCATGTGCCGATCCGGGCGGGTTCGGATCTGGCGTTTCTCGGCGGCTTGATCAACTACTCGCTGAGCAGCGATCGCTGGAACAGCGACCCGTTCTTCCGGGAGTTCGTCAGACATTACACGAACGGTCCGACGCTGATCAACGAGGATTTCAAAGATACCGAAGATCTGGCTGGAATGTTTTCCGGGTATGACCCTCAAACGGGTGTCTATGACGGGTCGTCCTGGGCGTATGCGGGCAGCGGCGTGGATCCCGACATGGAAGATCCCCGGTGCGCTTTCCAGATCATCAAACGCCATTTCTCCCGCTACACGCCGGAGATGGTGGAAAACGTCTGTGGCGTCCCTCGGGAACTCTTCCTGCAGGTCGCCGAGAGTCTGGTGGAGAATTCCGGTCGAGATCGGACCGCCTCGTTCTGCTACGCGGTCGCCTGGACGCAACATACAACCGGGACGCAGATCATCAGCTGCTGCGCGCTGCTACAGCTGCTGCTGGGGAACATGGGGCGGCCGGGCGGCGGCATTCTTGCGCTGCGCGGACACGCGACGATCCAGGGCAGCACCGATATTCCGACGCTCTACAACCTGCTGCCCGGATATATGCCGATGCCGGCGGTCGGGTCAGGCCACGAGACGCTGACGTCGTACATCAGCACCCAGCAACAGCAAACAGGCTGGTGGCACAACTTCCCGAAGTACATCGTGAGCCTGCTCAAGGCCTGGTATGGCGATGCCGCAACTGCGGAGAACGATTATCTCTTTGATTACGTCCCGAAGATATCCGGCGACTACTCCTTCGCCTCGATGATGCCGATGATGAAGGACGGCACGATTAAGGGGCTCTTCTGCATGGGAATGAACCCGGCGGTCGGCGGGCAGAACTCGAGGCTGATCCGGGAAGGACTGGCCAATCTCGACTGGATGGTGATGCGGGATCCATACGAGATTGAATCGGCAGCCTTCTGGTACGACGCGCCGGAAGTGCGGAACGGCGAGGTTCGACCGGAAGATATCGGGACCGAAATCTTCTTCCTTCCGCCGGCGGTGACGCCCGAGAAGGACGGGTCGTACACCAACACCCAGCGACTGGTGCAGTGGCACGAGAAGGCCGTTGACCCGCCGGACGATTGTCGCGCGGAACCGTGGTTTGTGTACGAGCTTGGGAAACGGCTGAAAGAGCTGTATGCCGGGGATACCTCAGCCAGGAGCCGTCAAATCCAGGCCTTGACCTGGGACTACGACACTGAGGGTATCTACGATGACCCTGTGCTCGAGCAAGTCGTCGAAGAGATTAACGGGTACTCCGTGGCAGATCGCGAGCTGGTGTCCGGCTTCGCGGATTTGAAAGATGACGGGTCAACCGCATGCGGATGCTGGATTTACTCCGGAATCATGCCGGAACCGGGGAAGAACCGTTCCCGAGAGCGCAACGGAGATGACCAGGCGGGACTCGGCTGGGGCTATGCCTGGCCGGATAACCGCCGCATTCTCTACAATCGCGCATCCGCTGATCCCTCCGGGAAACCCTGGAGCGAACGCAAACGCTGGATCTGGTGGGATGAGCGTGATCGCTGCTGGACGGGCTATGACGCGCCGGACTTCCCGTTGTCGAAGCCGCCGGACTTCCAGCCGGCGCCGGGAAGTGTTGGCATGGACGCGCATCGGGGAGACGCGCCGTTCATCATGATGCCGGGCGGACAGGCTCTGCTCTTCGCGGCAACCGGGTTGCTGGATGGGCCGATCCCGACGCACTACGAGCCATGGGAGACGCCGGTGACGAATCTGATCTATCCGGAACAGGCGCGCTCTCCGGTCGCGCAGACATTTGACCGGCCGGATAACCGGTATCACGAGATCGCCGATCCGCGTTTCCCGTATGTGCTGACGACCTACCGGTTGACGGAGCATCATACGGCTGGAGGCATGAGCCGGTATGTTCCGTGGCTTGCCGAGCTGCAGCCGGGCGGCTTCGCCGAAATCAGCCCGGAGCTGGCGAGCGAGTTCGGAAT
>SKTL01000254.1 GCA_007122555.1 Thermomicrobiaceae bacterium
CGCAGATACGCCTGCACGCCCGTTCGTCCCTGCTTGCCCCGAAGCTGCGATGCGCGAGTTTGATCGGTATCCCCAAATTGACCCATGCGCAGTATCAGCTACGCCGGATGCGGTGTCAAGTGGTCTTGTAGATGGTTGCAGTCGAACAGCGGTCTTATCGGTTGTGCCGAGGCGCGGTTGTAACGCTTATGCGCATACGGGGATTATGATGGTGTGCGCTCTGCGTTCACTTGCAGACAGCCGGACCCGGGAGCGCGGAACAAGTGAGCCTTTTCGCCGGGCCAGCGGGGATGCGACCAGCTTGTGTCCCTACAACACAGACAGGAGCTTCGTGCGCTTAACGCGTTTTCAAACCACGTTTGAGCTGATCGGTGGATTCGTGCGGCGCTACGGCGTACTCGGCGCCGTCAGCCTGATGATTACGTTCGGGCTCTTTTTCGTGATCAACGGACGCGACGAGATCGCCGACGCGTTGGGTCTGATCGCATCGATCAATCCTGCCTGGATTCTGGTGCTGGGATTGCTGCAAGCGTTCGTCTTGCTCGTTGGCGCCTGGACCTATCAGGTTGTGCTCCGGAGACAAGGGCATGAGCTCGGCGTGCTGCGGCTGATCGAGATTCATTTGCAGCGCGTCATTATCGGCGTCGTGACGCCGGTCGGCGGACCGGCATCGATCTACGTGCTCGTTCGGGCGCTGCGCCGGCACAACGTCTCGGACAGCGACTCGCTGATTCTCGCCTCGATCAGAAGTATTACCGGCGTTATCGCGTTTCTCCTCTTTCTGGTTCCGGCGCTCTTGTTGCAACCGCCGGGTACGGTCGTGCTCATCGCTGCTGTCGGCCTGCTCGTAGTGCTTGCGATGTCGCTCTGGGCGATTTCGTTTCTGCTGCGTTCCGGCGATGTTCCCGCGTTTGTGCGGGAGTGGATTCCCGCGCGAGTGATGACCTTTATCACGACCGCCAGGGCGCATCGGATGACGCCGGCTGATTTCGTTATGCCGACCGTATTGTCGTTCCTGTCGCATATCGCCACAGCAATGATGCTGTTCGCCGGATTGCAGGCCGTTGGCTATCAGGCGTCGTTCAGTGTCGTCGTCATCGGATATGTGGTCGGCAAGCTGTTCTTCATGATGGCGCCTGTCTTCCAGGGTATTGGCATTGTCGAGATCGGCATGTTCGTCGCCTTGCAGCAGGCGGGCGTACCGAGCGCGGTCGCGGTGAGTAGCGCGCTCCTCTACCGAGTCGGGGACCTCTGGCTGCCGTTGTCGTGGGGCTTCATCGTGCAGCTGATCCGGGCGCCGCTGCTCCAGCACCTGCGTGTGGCGAAGGCGCAGGCCGGGTCGATGGCGTCGGCAGTGGTCGGGGCGAGTCGAGGACCGCGGGGTGTCATTTCCATGCAAACGGGCAGGCTGAGCCGCATAGCGCTGGTGACAGAAGCGCCGCTGGCGCTCACGGCGAGCGTGATTCTGATCGTCGCGGGCGATCTGCCGTTTATCGGCTAACCGATCTTCGCGGCGGACGGGTCCGAGATCGGTTCGATGTCCACCCCGGTTCCCGCGAGACTAGTTGCGCAGCCGGGAAAGCCGGAAGACGAGCGCGGCGTAGAAGATCACGATCCAGCCAGCGAGGATGGCGTAGGAGAGCCAGATGTTCGCGAAGATCGCCTCGCCGGACATCCCATTGACCGCCAGCTTCATTCCCTGCGATACGGGCAACGCTTCGATCACATACTCGAACCAGCCGGGTGACCAGAGTCCGATAATAAACGCTGGAGCGATCACCGGGATCAGAATCAGACCACCCCAGTTATTGAGCTGGTTGGCGCTCTTGAATAGCCCGCCGAGGAGAAGTCCGAACCCGACCAGCGCGATTCCGAGCAAGGCGATCCCGCTGAAGAAGAGCGCCGGATCGCCTGGCCAGGTCTGCGTCAGGACCAGAAGCAGGCCGGTTCCAATGCCGAGATAGGTGAGTCCGACCAGCGCTTTGGCGATAACAACGTCGAGATAAGACGCGATCAACGTCAGCGCTTCAAGCGTCTTCTTCTCCGCCTCTTCGGCCAGGATGATCGGAACCGCTAGCACGCCGATCATGCTGACGAGCATCATGAGCGCAGCCAGAATGAAATAGAGCCGCATGCCGAGATCTTCGAAGAGGGACGGACCGGACCCGTTCGGCGACGACAGAACTTCCTGTGTGATTGCTACGGGATACCTTGCGTCCGCCATCTGCCAGACGGCCAGATCTACTGCCCCTCCGAGTGTGTTTGCCGGTACGCCGGAACTATCGGGAAACAGCACCTGCAACGGAGGCGTTTCACCCGCATCGAGCGCCTGGTCGAAACCGTCGGGGATGATCAAGCCCATTGCGGCGTCTTCGTCCTCGATGATCTGTTGAACTTCGCTGGCGGAATCGTACGGTTCGAGTTGGAGCTCCACTGAATCGGCGAGAGCGTCTTTGAGCCGTTCTGTAAGCTCGGAGCCGACTTCGGTATAGGCGATCGTCGCCTCCGGAAGGGGCTGTTCATCATCAAACATGAAGTTGTACAGGACCGCGATAGCGAACGGCATAATCAGCGCGAGCAGGACACGAGCGTCTTTGATCGCATCGATCAGGTCCTTGTTGTAGATCGCCCCTATGTTACGGAGATTCATTTCCGAGTGCGCCCCCTACAATGGCCTGCCGGCGATCGCGATGAAGACATCTTCAAGCGTTCCCTCACGCGAATGAATCGACATAACGCGCCCGAATTCCATCCATTGGCCGAGTTGATGCGCGTCATCGGGATCGTCGAGCTTGATGAAGTGCTCGCTGCGATCGTCGAGCAGCACACTGGCCGAGCGTTCCCCGTGACGAAGCTTCAACTCGCGGGGACTGTCCAGCGCAACGAGTTTCCCGTTCGAGATGAACGCCACCCGATGAGAGAGATCGTCCGCTTCTTCCATGAGGTGGGTCGTCAGGAAGATCGTTGTTCCCTGCTGAC
>SKTL01000470.1 GCA_007122555.1 Thermomicrobiaceae bacterium
CTGAATCGGGCCCGGACGCGATCGACGGTGATGGGGAGGGAGGCCCTCACCATGTCATCCTGAGCCGCCCGTTCGTCATCCTGGGGAGTCGCCCTCACCCCCGGCCCCTCTCCCAATTCTGGGAGAGGGGAGTTGTTTGCATCATGCGTCGCGCTCTCCCCTTCACCCGCGGCTGGGAGAGGGGAAAGGGGTGAGTGCCGATACACCGTCGCATAGCGCCGTGGGGCGAAGCGGAACATCAGCTCGGCGAGCAAGGGATCGAGCCCGACGGCCGGGTCGTCGTCCGGATCGCGCAACCGCCGGGCGAACGCCTGCAGCGCCCCGACATCTTCAGCCGGGGCGTGGTCGGCGGCGTCATCGACCAGCCGGGCGCCGATCTCCCGCTGCAACGGGATCTCCTGCGGGATCGTGTTGTCCGGGTCCTGCTCGGCGGTCAGGCGTTTCGCGAAATCGCGCGCCCATCCGCGGAAATGATCGACCCAGGCGAAGATCGTGTAGCGGGCCGTACCGAGGTTGCGGACGGTGAACTCGCCCGTCCAGCGGTCATTGACGACGTACTCCATCAGGATCTCGCGCCAGTCGGACGAACCGGCTTCCTGGAACTGGACGACCGCCGAGACCGCATCATGGCCATCGGTATAGATATCGGCTTCCACCGTGACTGATTCGCCCGGCGTCCGTTTGATCGGATACCGCCCGCCATCGATCTCCGGTTCGACTCGCTCGATGATCACCCGCGTTCTGCCATCAATGCCGTGCATGAAACTCACTCTCAAACGAAACCGGCGCTCCCACGTAATCTCTAATAGTAATAGAGACGGCAAGTGGCGGGCCAAGGGGCACGTTGAAGCCGGATCGTGACTCGCAGTTGTGCTGTGCGTATTCAGCATACTTGCGCGTAGCTAAGTATTGACTTCACAGCGTTCGAAATGTACATTAGATGCATCTCAGACATGACGACGTACAGCGCCGCCATCGGTGGATATCCCGGATCGCTCATGCGTTGTACCGAGTGAATGGCGAGCGGGATTGAGGCGCTGTCCTCAATGTGTACTCGCGGCACACAACGGATCTGTGTTCGCTCAACAGGGAGAAGTCAATGATCGCCGATGGTACCGATTCACCGTCAACTCCGTCACAAGGGCTCAAGATTGGAATCGACATCCTCGCAGCCGAAACGACGATGGCAGGCGAAACGCCACGATGGAGCGACGTTCTGACACTGGCCGAGACCGCTGAAGAAACCGGGTTCGATTCTATCTGGATTCCAGATCATTTCCTCCTTCCGACCAACTTCTGGACCGGCGAGGATCAGCGCATCACCTCGATCGGCAACTGGGAGTCGTGGACGATATTGTCCGCCCTGGCGCTGGCAACGAAGCGAGTCCAGCTCGGCACACTGGTGCTGGGAGGTGGATACCGGAATCCAGCGCTGCTGGCAAAGATGGCAGACACCGTTGACGAGATCAGTGACGGTCGCTTGATTCTCGGTATCGGGTCTGGCTGGGTCGAGTATGAGTATCGAGCATTCGGCTACCCACACGATCACCTGGTGAGCCGGTTCGAGGAAGCGATTCAGATCATTCACGGGCTGTTGAAGAACGGTTACGTTGACTTCGACGGCGAATACTATCAAGCGCATGAGTGCGAGCTACGTCCTCGGGGCCCCCGGCAAGGTGGTCCACCGATAATGATCGGAAGTCGCAGACCGCGCATGCACCGTCTCGCTGCCAGATATGCTGACATATGGAACGGCTCATGGAGCGCCGACGTCGAGACGTTGATGCCAATGCTGGTCGCGATCGATGACGCTTGTCACCAGGAGGGACGCGATCCGCAATCGCTGGATCTCACTGCCGGGGTGCTCGTCGCGCTGCCGGGGAACTATCCACATCGTGATCGAAGTCCCATCTGGCACCAGATGCTCGCCGGCGCGCATCTCACCGGCAGCACCGAAGACATCGCCGCCGGGCTACTTGCATACCAATCCCGTGGCGTCAGCCACATTCAGGTATTACTTGACCCAATGACGCCGCAGGGAATTGAGGAATTCGGACGGGTTCTGGAGATTGTCCACCGGGAGGGATCACCTGAAGAGGCTGTGGCAGCAGGTTGACGGGTACCAGCTGATTCAGGAATGAGAGTTCCTCCTCAATCACCTGCGCCCTGCAGGGGATGTCGATCCGGGAATCCGCACAGATCGCCCGCATTTTCTGCTGCCCTGGGCCGGCCGGTGCTGGGCAATTTGCGGGCGCCCGGGTTGACTCTGCTGTGAGAATCCATCATTATTCTGAACAACAATCGTTGTACAGATTCACGAAGTTGTACCGGGTAATGCCCGGAGCGCCGCGTCGCGCTGGGACAGTTTTCTGAATGGTCGGTGAAAGTTGCAGACAGGAAAAGGGGAGCCCGTGAGCGAGAAATTGCGAATTCAACTGCATCAGACGATGCCGCGACGGCGCTTTGTTCAGGTGGCCGGGATCGGATCGCTTGCGACCGTCTCCGGATTGCTCGCCGCCTGTACCACCCAGCAAGCAGATGATGACGAAACGGAAGCCGAAGCTGAAGCCGCGACGGACGACGAACCCGAGGTCGATGATCCCGATGATGAAGACGAACCCGTCGAAGAGCCGGACGATGACGAAGACGACGTCGCCGCCGCGGAAGAAGCTGATGACGCCGCCGAGGCAGACGACGACCCCTTTGCCGAAGTGCGCGAGAACTTCGAGCCGTTCGACGCGCAGGAGCTCGATCTGGAGACGCTGGAAGTCGAGTTTCCGAACGGCCCGACCACAGCCGAGCCGTGGGACAACACCTGGGTTGGACAGGTCACCGACGAACTGTTCATCGGTATCCGGATCGGTGATGCCTACGGCGACGCGCCCCGGGACGTCACCGCCTACCTTTGCGACAACGACTTCTGGGCGGTGCTCGACGGCGAGCTGGTCGACGGTGCGGCAACGCTCTCCGACGAAGA
>SKTL01000154.1 GCA_007122555.1 Thermomicrobiaceae bacterium
CCTTTTGTTCTTCAGCGCGAGACTTCGCGACGCCAAAGCGCCGGATACCCATTCGTAAAATATGATCGACCCGGTAAAACGGGTTGTATGACTCGTACGGGTCCTGCAGGATCATCTGGACATCACGAAGGAAATTCCTGTGCTCTCGCTTGGACAAGCTGTTGAGCGGTTTTCCTTCGTAGAGCAGTTCTCCGGTCGACGGCGGCAGAATTCCAAGAAGTATCTGCGCCAGTGTCGTCTTTCCGCTGCCGCTCTCCCCGACAACCGCGGTGATCGTGGGCGGGTCGGTCTCGATCTTCATTGTGAAATTGTCGAGCGCGGTGAGCGGGGGAGGTTGAAACAGCCCGCCGCCAAACTGCTTCGAGATATTCCGCGCTTCGAGTATTGCGGTCATGTCTCCTCCGAAAACAGGTGACAGGAAACCATTCGGGACGGCCGTTTTTCTTCGAGCGGCGGAATCACGGTGTCGCACACCTCCATTGCAAACGGGCAGCGATCCTTGAAACCACATCCCGACGGTGGATTAAGCAGCGAGGGTGTAATGCCAGGAATACCCTTCAGCGGAGTTTTCTGGTCTGGCGACGGAAGACTATCGATCAGCAGCTGCGTGTAGGGATGCATCGGATCCTCGAACATCTCGTAGATGGGCGACATCTCGGCGACCTTGCCCGCGTACATGATGCCGAGTTTCTGGACTGACTGCGCCATCAACCCGATATCATGTCCGATGAGAATAACCGCGGCCTGAAGATCATCCTGAACACGTCGCAACGTCGAGATAATCTGGCGCTGAACCACAACATCCAGCGCGCTGGTCGGCTCGTCGGCGATAATGACGCGTGGGCGCAGGCTGATTGCGATGGCGATGACCACGCGTTGTTTCATCCCGCCACTCAGCTCATGCGGGAACACACGTGCAACTTCCGGGCGCAATCCCACCCATTGCAGCAGGTTCGCGATCTGCTCGTCAGCCTCCCGCCGGCTATAGCGAACACCGTGGTCAGCCCAGGCGTCCTTGATCTGGTCCTCGATGCGCATAACGGGATTCAGCGAATTCATCGCCCCTTGCGCGACCATCGCAATCTCAGCCAGCCGAACCTGACGCATCTCGCTCTCGCTGAGCGAGAGGAGATCGCGACCATCCAGCCGAATCTCCCCCTTCACGATTTTGCCGGGATCCTTGATCATCCGGAGCAGAGCCATCGCCAGCGTCGACTTTCCGCTGCCGGACTCTCCGGCCAGACCAAGGATTTCGTTCGGCATCAGTTTGAAATTCAGCCCGCGCACGGCCTGAACGGGTCCACGCGTCGTCTCATAGTGGACGTGTAGATCGCGAACCTCGAGTATCGGCTTCACATCCGATTCGCCGTCCCGGCTGCTCGCCAGCTCAGTCTGCATCTGTGCCGCGCCGGCTTCAACATCCGTCATATTCGTCTCCTCAGTCGCGGGTTGGCAAACTGATCGAGTCCTGCTGATACGATATACAGTGCGATAAACATGTACGTGATCATGACAATTGGCGGGAACCACCACCACCACAGATCGCGAATGATCGCGGTATAGAACATTCCCCAGTAGATCGTCATGCCCATCGTCGGTTCATTCTGCGGCCCCAGCCCGAGCGCTTCCAGCCCGATTGAGGCCAGGATTGCCGTGATCACCGCCAGGATGAAGCTTGCTCCGAGATAGGGAAGCAGATTAGGCACCATTTCACGCCCGATGATCTCCATGTTGCCCATTCCGGAACGCCTGGCGATCTGGATATAGCCGCGTTCACGCATGCTGAGGACCTGAGATCGAATCGTCCGGGTCGGGAACATCCAGGCAAGACAGGAGACGATCAGTGCTTGCGTCATTACATCCGTGGCCCCGCGCAACGTTGACGCGATCACGACCAGCACCAGAAAGGCCGGGATGGTCAGGGCCACATCGGCGGCGCCTCGGAACAGATTGTCCCAGAACCCTCCGAAGAACCCGGCCACAAAGCCCATGAATGTTCCCACAACAAGACCAATGACGCCGGCAATCAACCCGATCTGCAGTGTCAGGGGCGTGCCGTAAACCATAATCGCCAGCATGTCCTGGCCCATCGTGTTGGTTCCCAGGAGATGCTCGCTGGATGGCCGCAGATCGGGCGTAACATATCCGACACGGGTATGCTGTTCCTCCACGAACAAACGGCCAACCGTGATGAACAGCAGCAACACGAACAACATGAACAGTCCCGCGGTCAGAAGCGGGAATGTACGCACAAAATTCGTGACGTGCCAGACTGGACCGGAAAACTTCTGGTCGTCGATAGCTGGATCCACGTCGGCCCCCTACTCTCGACCGTACTTGATCCGGGGATCAAGTATCGGTAGTAGCAAGTCCAGAATGAGCGTTGCCAGTCCGATCGCCACAATAATCAGGAACGTAATCCCGTAAATGACGGGATAGTCAAAATTCTGTACCGATCGGAAGAGCAATGTGCCGATGCCCGGATACCCGTAAACAATCTCAACCAGTACGGCGCCAGACACGACGTGGCCAAGAGTGAGCGCAAGCGCGGTGACCTGCGGGAGCATTGCGTTTCGCAGCGCATAGCGGAAGAAGATTCTGGCTGGCTTCAGCCCCTTGGCTTCGGCGAGCGTGACGTAGTCCTCTCCCTGGACAGTGACCATCATGCCGCGCATCTGCAGCGCCCAGAAACCGAGCGTGGCGAGAATCAGAGACGACGCCGGGAGCACGGAGTGCCGTCCGGCATCAAGCGCGAAATCCAGCGTGTAGCTCGGTTCAATCCCCAGTTGATGACCGCCGCCTAACGGAAACCAGCCAAAGCGGAACGCGAACACGTACATCAGGATCAGGCCGAGCAAGTAATAGGGAACGGCCGCCATCGTCAGAATCGGAGGCGAGATGGCGTGGACGAAGCGCGGCGTGCGCGGCCAGGCCAGCAACGCCCCGAACAGGCTTCCGATAATGA
>SKTL01000528.1 GCA_007122555.1 Thermomicrobiaceae bacterium
CGATACGGAATGTATTCCAGAATGGCGGGAACGGGATCATCCTCAGCGTCAGCTGGCAGCCAGATGCGGGCCGCCAGCCGGGTTCCGTCCGAAAGCGTAATCCAGGCGTTTTCAATCTCGCGAACTGGTCGCGGGAACTCGGTTCTTATCGCGGCATGCTCGCCCGCCATGATCGATTCGTCCGTGCTACACCTGTTTTCACTCCGGTTATCCGCGACGTGGTAGCGGAGCGACCCGTTCGATCCTGAGGGAATGAACCGCGTCCTCCGCTACCAGGCGTGACTGGATGATCTGCTCGGAACTGATCTAGTGTCCCGCCGCGATTCCCGGCCCGAACGGGTCTGCGCCGCCGTAACGAAGTCCTGTTTTCGGGTCGACTTGCACGCCGGTCGGGCTGGCGAACGCGCGAGGAGCGAACGTGACTTCGGCAGATATGACATTGTGTCCCATCTCCGCCAGCTTCGCGCGCGTCGATTCCGGCAGCGCTTCATCGGCCAGGAGGTTGCCGCTCGAGCAATCGATCAGGGGCGCTTCACAAGCGGCCTGGATATCCATGTCGAACTCGACTACGTCCAGCACCATTTGCATGCACGTGTCCATAATGCGTCGCCCGCCCGGCGCGCCGACTCCGAGGACCGGAACACCGTCACGCACAACGATCGCGTGCGCCATGCTTGATGCGGGCCGTTTCCAGGGGGCAATTGAGTTCGCCCGTCCGGGGACCGGATCGAAAAGGTTCATGCTGTCGTTCATGATTACGCCAGTACCGGGCACAGTGACTACAGACCCGAATATCAGCGTCAATGTGTGAGTGGCCGATACGATATTGCCGTCCGCGTCGACAACCGAGTAATGCGTGGTGCAGCCCTCGTCGCTGTCGGCGGACTTCCCATTCGGGCCGTAGGTAGCGCTGATACCGCGACCGGGCGCCACGCTGGTTGCTCGCTGGAGATCGATCTCCGCGCGTCGCTCGGCCGCGTATTCCTCGGAGTTCAGCCGTTTCCAGTCCGTATCGACGAAATCCGGATCGCCGATATATGCGAATCGGTCGGCGTATCCGCGACGGCTCGCCTCCGCGATCTTGTGCAGGGTCTCGGCTGAGTTGAATCCGGTCGAGCGAAGATCCATGCCATTCAGAATACTGAGCGCTTCCCCGGTGTTCACCCCTCCGGCCTGATATGGCAGCAGGAGCAACTCGGTATCCCGGTAGTTGAGCACGAGTGGATCAACTTCGACCGGTTCGATTCCGGCCATGTCGTCCACCGTCAGGATTCCGCCGAGTTCCTGGACATGATCGGCGATCTTCCGGGCGATGTCGCCCTTATAGAAACCGTCAGGGCCTTTCTCGGCGATGGTTCGGAGCGTGTTTGCCAGGTCTGGCTGCTTGATCCGGGGCGGTTCCTGTCCGAAGAGCGGCGCCGGAGGCGTTCCATTGTCCAGAAAGATGCGGGCTGTCTCGTCATCGCGTTCGATCGTCTTCTGCTGGGAGGCCAGGAGCATCCCTCGGAGCCAGTCAATCGGGAAGCCTTCTTCGGCAAACTGGATTGCCGGCTGCAGGACGTCTTTCAGATCCATCGTCCCGTAGTGCTTCAGGGCGTGACAGAGGCCGGAGACCATGCCGGGAACGACGATGGACAGTGGACCGTAGGCGTTGGCCTCGCCCTTGACTCCGCCGAATCCAACGGTCGTCTGGTTGTCTCCTTCATCCAGGTCGTACATATCCGGCGTTGCGGCCTGCGGGGCCCGGCCAAAGTAGTCAATGACGATGCGCTGGCCGCTGGCCATCTGGATCGTCATAAATCCAACGCCGCCGACCCCGCTCATCCACGGTTCGACGACGCCGATGGCGAAGCCGGTCGCGACCGCAGCATCGATTGCGTTGCCGCCCTTGCTCATCATGTCCAGACCGGCCTGCACCGCCAGTGGATGCTTGGCGGCGACCATCGTGTTCTTCGAGACAGCCAGATCCCGACTGACGCGAAGCGTGGTTTCGTTGTTGAACATGGGGCCTCTTTCACTGGTGAATCCCTCGAAAACCTCGGCGCTGAAATCGATCATAGTTGAGCGTGTGTTGATCAGCAACTGCTCAGTTCTCGCAAGCTGAAAGGTGAATGCAGTCGCAACAAACAAATGATCTGCGCATGTGGTGATCGACCCAGTCCAACACGAACGCTGCATCGATCTTGCGAGCGAGATACTCAATCGAATCGCGGTGAGGTGGGACTCGACGGCGTGGAGGTCGATCTACGGACGGCGCGTGTGAAATTTCGCAACTGGAGAACTGCAGCGCAGACCTCCCCCATAACTCCCAAAACCTCCTGCGTCCGTGCGCTTTCTGACAAATTCGACCTCCCGGCAATGTCGAATTGTGCTAGCCTGAATCCTGAAGCGAGCTTCGTCCCTGCTGGCGCGGACGGTGCGTACGTATGAACGACTGGGGCTGATGGCCCGAATCGATCCGGAGCCATGAAGAACGTATACAGTGCGATCACAACCGAGCTGATTGAAGCTATGCCTCATCCCGTGATTATCAGCCGTCGAAGCGGTGAGATTGTCGCGGCCAATGTCCAGGCCGGATGTCTCTGCGGATTCGACGCCGACGATCTGGTTGGACGGCAGCTTGATGACCTGCTTTTCAGCGAAGCTCGCACGCAGGCGGATCCAATCGGGATGTCTGGCGTTACCGGTGTGGTGATTCGAAAATCGGGAGATGCTGTTCCGGTTCGCGCAACCAGCACGATGATTCAGGATTCCAGCCTTCGGGTGACCGCCTTTAGCCTGTTAACCGGATACGGACAGGGGGAGCCGGGTCGTGACATCAACGTGCTCGAGACGCTCTCCGAGGGCGTCATCATCGTCTCCAGCGACGGAAAGATCAACTTCCTCAATCAGGCCGCTCGCGAGATGATCGGCTGTGAACAC
>SKTL01000372.1 GCA_007122555.1 Thermomicrobiaceae bacterium
ACATTGTTGATAGCCGCAGCAATAACGGCAAATGGCTCGATCGGTACGACGCCGAAATCGATAACTTCAGGCAGAGCCTTGCGTGGTTTGAATCCCGATCTTCCGGCGCGCAGATGCTGCAACTCGCAAGTTCGCTTGGATGGTACTGGTTTTCGCGAACACTGTTCGCTGAAGGGCAGGCATGGTTCACCCGAGGTCTGGAACTGGTGGACGAACGCACGTTCGACCCGGCCGAGCGCGCACGGGCGCAGCTGTGGCTGGGGGTCGTCGCACATTTCCGAAGCGATGATGATGTCGCCCGGAAGTCCCTGACCATCGCGAGGGGCGATTTCCATTTTCTTGAGGAGAGGACCGCGGAAGCGGGCGCATTGATGCTCCTCGGAATCCTCGACGTCGACACAGGAAACTATGATGATGGCCTGGAATCCCTGCAGAAAGCGCATCAGATCTATCAGCAAGATGACGTATCCGACCCGGCAAATGAGTCGCTGACGTTGTCGCATCTGGGCGTAGTGCGGCATGCCCGCGGGGATCTGGACGGCGCGATCAAACTGGCGAACGCGGCAGTTGCATTGTCGGAATCAATTGGGGATTCCTGGGGTATTTACAACAGTCTGATCGAACTTGGCCGCTACTACGTGCTCATTGGCGCGTTTGATCAGGCTGCTGTGTATCTGCGAGAGGCGCGCAAGCGAGGAATCATGGTGAGCAAGAGCAACGCGTTTGCGAATCTCGGAGGGTCGGCGGAAATGGCGGCGATGATGATCGAATGCGGTCAGCCCGAGATGGGGGCGAAGATGTTCGGATTTGAACGTCGCCGCCGCGAGCTTACCGGTCACACGCGCAAGTATCCAGAACGTTTGATGTACGAGACCGCTGAGGCGAAGGCTCTTGAGATTCTGGGAGCCGACCGATTCGAAGAGGCGCTGGCTGCCGGAGCGGCGATGACGGTCACGGATGTCGCCGAGATATTCCACTCGTTTGAACCGCGCTCGCCTGAGTCGAACGTCCGGGAAGGTGAGATCAAAACACGTTCACCAGATGAACTCACCCCGCGCGAGCTGGAAGTCCTGGCGCTGGTAGCTGAAGGATTGACCAACCCGGAGATCGGCGAACGGCTCTTCATCAGCCGGGGAACGGTCCGTATCCACGTGTCCCGCATATTAGGGAAGCTCGCTGCGAGTAATCGGATAGAGGCGGTCGGACTTGCCCGGCGCCAGGGGATGCTCGATTGATCGGACGAACGACCAACGAATGGAGCGTCCAGTGACGGTCAATCACTCGGACCGCACGGGTGGACAACCAGAAGACGGCTTTCCAGAGCAGGCGCCGTTCGGTTCGATTCCTGAACCGTTGACGCCGATCATCGGTCGGGCCCGGGAGATCGAGGAAGTGACGGATCTGGTGACGGATCCGTCTACGAGGCTGGTGGTATTGACCGGACCCGGCGGAACCGGGAAGACTCGCCTCGCAGTCGAGTTGGCTCGACGGTGCGACCAGCGATTCGATGATGGTTCCGCGTTCGTTTCGCTGGCGCCCGTCAGGGATCCAGCCGGAATGCTTCCATCGATCGCCTACGCACTGAAGATCCAGGAAGCTGGCGGCAGACCGGTGGCCGAGTTGCTACTGGCGGCCTTGAAAACGCGGAACATGCTGCTGGTGCTGGACAATTTTGAGCAATTGTTGCCGTCAGCGCCGGAACTCGTCACGTTGCTCTCGAACTGTCCAGGGCTGACCACCCTGGTTACCAGTCGAACGGTGCTGCGGGTATCCGGTGAGTTTGACTACCCGGTGAACCCGTTGGCGATTAGCGGAGAGACGGATGGCTGCCGTACCTCGGCGGCCGAAGAGCTTTTCGAAGATCGGGCGAGTGCAGTCGTCCCGGGTTTCAGACGAGATGTCGAAACTGTCCGCCTGATACGCGACATTTGCCGTCGACTGGATGGTCTGCCGCTGGCCATCGAGCTCGCCGCGGCCAGACTTCGACATTTCCCGTTGACGACGATTCGTGACCGGATCGAGCACCGGCTGGAGCTGCTGCGCGGAGGTCCGCGTGATCTTCCGGACCGGCTTCAGACGATTCACAACGCCATCGCCTGGAGCTACGATCTGCTGGAGCCCGCGGATCAGAAGCTCTTCCGGGAACTCTGCGTCTTCACCGGCGGATTTCGCCTGGACGCTGCAGCGTGGATTCATCAGGAGAACAATGAGATTGCCCTGCTCGATCAGCTGACGACGCTTATCGACGGCAGCATGGTCCGACAGGCGTCGGATCCGGACGACGAACCGCGGTATCAGATCCTTGAAGTGTTGCGCGAGTTCGGTTTGCACCAACTGGAACTGCACGAAGAACTCGAGACCGTGCAGCAACGAATGGCGGACTGGTGTCTTGATCTGGTGAACCGGGGCCGCACCTACATTGAGAGCCGGGTTGGGGATGTTCCCTGGCTCAAGCGATACGATCGCGAGATCGATAACTTCCGCAGTGCCCTCACCTGGATGGAAGCGAACGGTCGGACCGATCAGATGGTGCGAATGGCAGGCGCTCCGGGTTGGTTCTGGTATTCGCGCGCAATATTCAGTGAGGGACGCTCCTGGATCAATCGCAGCCTGGAGCTAGAGGGAGACGCCCCGGCAGAGAAACTGGACGTCGCCAGAGCACGTTTCTGGTTGGGCGTGCTGACCCAGTACCAGGCGGATTACGAGCTGGCGCGGACGACGGTGGAGCAAGGACTTCGTGAGTTCGCGGAGATTGGCGACGATCTCGGAATCGCCAACTGTACGTTCATCCTCGGGGTTATTCACGAAGACAGCGGAGATTATGCTGCCGGGCTGGCGTATTTCGATCGTGTGCTGGAAATGAAGGATCAACTGCCGCGAGACAGTCAGGCCAACTTGGCATTGACGCTCTTTCATAAAGGG
>SKTL01000033.1 GCA_007122555.1 Thermomicrobiaceae bacterium
AACCCGATCTGCACGGACATTGTGAGCCAGGCGCGCTGCCCGCCGTCGAGATCCCATGCACTCGTAAGCTGCGGAACCACGGCCGACGCGGAGAACCACGTCGCCATTGCCAGAAGCTCCGCCAGCGCCAGGAGGAGGAGCGTTCGCCATTTGCCTGGAATGGAATCAGCCACCGATCACTCCAGCCGGGCTCAGGACGGTTCGGATGGCGCCTGCCTGGTGTGCGCAAATTGTCGCTACATGAGTGCGCTGATGAGCATGGTTCGGAGGACGAGCAAGACGAGAATCGCTACCAGCGGGGACAGGTCGATCATTCCCATCGACGGCATGATCGCTCGGATAGGGGCGACGATGGGTTCCGTAAGCTGGATCAGGAACTGGGACACTGGATTGGACTGGGAGCGGTCAAACCAGGAGAGAATCGCCCTGCCGATGATCGCAAACTGCATCACCGTGATAAACATCAACAAGACATTAAGTACGAATTCCAAGGCGGTAGACCCTTCGACGGATTGACCATAACCGCACTGCTGCGGATAACGAGTTCAACGTTAGCACGCCCGTAACAGGGGTGTCAACGCGATTCTGGCGGGCATCCAGCCAGATCATCCTGTGATTTCGACCGCGAGTCACACGAGTGCGCTACAATGCCGCCGTTGACCATTCATTTGCAACCAGTAAGGGGCAAGCACGCATGTCGAAGGAAATTCTGATCGTCACGAGTAAGTTCCGTGAGTCGACCGAGACCTATCGTGAGCTGCTCGAGCGTGAAGGCTGCACGCTGGCCGAACGCGATATTCAGTACCCGGTTACAGAGGATCACCTGGCCGAGCTTATCAAGGATGTGGATGGACTGATTACCGGACTGGAAAAGGTCACACCAAAGGTTCTCGAGAACGCGAACCGGCTCAAGGTGATCAGCGCCGGCGGCGTCGGCTTCGACCATATCGACCTCGATGCCGCAACCGCGAAGGGCATTGCGGTCTGCAATTGCGCAGGTTGCAACAATCGATCGGTTGCCGAGCTGGCGTTCGGCATGATGCTGTCGCTCTCGCGCCAGATCTACCAGAGCGACCGCGCCATGCGGAACGGCGAGTGGGGACGATTCACCGGACCGGAGCTCTGGGGCAAAACGATCGGCATCGTCGGTCTGGGCCGGGTCGGCAAGAGTGTCGCGCAGTTGGCCAAAGGCTTCGGCATGCAGATCCTGTCGAACGATATTGCCTGGGATATCGCCTATGCCGATGAGCACGGAATCAGCTATGTGCCGCTCGATCGTCTGCTCCAGGAATCGGACTATGTGACGCTTCACACGCCGCTGACTCCCTGGACACACAACTTGATCGATGAGCGAGAACTCGGGCTGATGAAACCGACCGCGTATCTGATCAACACGGCGCGTGGACCGGTGGTTAAGGAAGACGCGCTCTGCAAGGCGCTGGAGCAGGGCCGGATTGCCGGCGCCGGGCTGGATGTGTTTGTTGTCGAGCCGACCAACGATTGCGCCTTCCGAGAGTTCGACAACGTGATCATCACGCCGCACATCGGCGGGTCGTCGAATGAGGCGTATGACCGGTCAATGCAACTGGCGCTGCTGAACGTGACGTCAGTGCTAAACGGGCGCCCGCCGCATTCGCAAGTGAATGTTTTGGGGTAAGAGCCCTTGCGCGCTCCCCGGGACCTGGTTCCGCCGTTTCTGCTGGAGAGTTGTTTCGGGCGAAGCGCCGGTTCGATTTAGACTGACGGGAGACGAATGTCCATATGAATGAGGATGCGAAGAAGTTCCTGTTCGATTTGCTCGACACAAGCAGTCCGGCGGGCTTTGAGGAAGAGGCCGCCAGGCGATGGCGATCCGAGGCCGAAGGGTTTGCCGACGACGTGACGGTCGATGTCAACGGGAACAGTTTCGCCAGGTTGTCCGGCGGTGGGCCGAAGATCGTTCTGGAGGGGCACATCGATGAGATCGGTATGCAGATCAGCCATATCGATGACGACGGCTTCCTCTGGTTTCAAGGTATCGGTGGCTGGGATGACCAGGTGCTAACCGGACAGCATGTCCGGATCATCAGCTCTGGCGGAGCGGTTCCGGGTGTGGTCGGGCGGCGACCAGCGCATCTGCTCACGGAGGATGAACGCGGCAAAGCGTCTCGCATCAAGGATCTCTGGATCGACATTGGCGCCGAGTCTGGCGAAGCGGCGAAACCGATGGTTCGGGTCGGCGATCCGATCGTGGTCGAACGTCCGCTTGCGGAACTGGCCGGCGGCATGATCGCCTCACGAGGTCTGGACAACCGGGTCGGCGCGTTCGTGGCGCTGGAGGCGTTGCGCTTGCTGAGCAGCGAGCGCCCGGCTGCAGATGTCTACGCGCTGGCCGCGACGCAGGAAGAGATCGGCTTCCGCGGCGCCCGGACAGCTGTCTTCGAGCTCGATCCGGATGCGGTGATCGTGCTCGACGTTACCCACGCCACCGATCATCCGAACGCGGATAAGCACGGCGGTGGTGATGTCCGGATCAATGGAGGCCCAACGATCGCCCGTGGATCCGTGGCGCATCCGGCCATTGCCCGGATGCTTGAGGATGCGGCGAATGGCGCCGGCATACCGTATGCAATCGAGACGGCTCCGCGCTCGAGCGGAACGGATGCAGACGGAATTGCGCCGTCGCGGGCGGGGATTCCATGCGGCATCGTGTCGTTTCCGTGCCGATACATGCACTCGCCGAGCGAGATGGTAAGTCTCTCGGATCTGCAGCATGCGGCGGAGCTGCTGGCGGCGTTCGTGCGCAGTGTTGGTTCGGACCTTGATCTGCGACGGACCTGAACACGGTCGCGCGTCCGGGATGTCAACTTGACCCCCTTCCGGGGCATGTGTACGATTGATTGATCATTCGTTCTGCTCTGGCGTCGAGAGGCAACG